>VSJD01000204.1 GCA_008636095.1 Kiritimatiellota bacterium
TTGATATCGTTCTCGGCAAACAGATTCTGCGCGCGTTGTCCCATGCCGCCGGCAATGATGACGTTCGCGCCCTGTTCATGCAGCCACTTGGGCAACACACCCGGTTCGTGCGCCGGCGGGGTCAATAATTGCCGGCCCGTAATCTTCTTTGTCTTTTCATCCGCATCGATCAGGGCGAACTGTTCGCAGTGCCCGAAGTGCATGCAGAGTTTTCCGTCAGCCATCGGTATCGCGATTTTCATGACTAGACCCTCCTCCTTATTGTTTGTTGTAACTGCTGACCTAACCGTTATTGGTTCCGACAGCGCCAAAACAGGCGAGATAATTCGTTCGAACGCCTTGGCGGTTTCCGTCCGGCTATAGTGATAGACAAACGGTTTGCCATCGTCGCAGGCCTGGCCGACAGCGGGGTCAATCGGGATGCGGCCCAGGAACGGGACCTTCATTTCAGACGCCATCCGCTCACCGCCGCCGGTCTTGAAAATGTCCGTTACCGTTCCGCACTTTGGGCACACAAACCCGCTCATGTTCTCCACCACGCCCAGCACAGGAAGGCTCAACTGGCGGCAGAAGGTGATGGATTTACGCACATCGGTGGTGGCCACGTCCTGTGGCGTTGTGACAATAACAGCACCATCGGCATTCTTTACAAGCTGGCATACCGACAAGGGTTCGTCACCAGTGCCGGGCGGTGAATCAATAACCAGATAGTCCAGTTCACCCCATTCCACGTCCTGCAAAAACTGCTTGATAACGCCCATCTTCATCGGCCCGCGCCAGATCACGGCATCATCGTGGTTTTGAAGCAGAAAACCGATGGACATGACCTTTATTCCGCCTTTCTCGATCGGCAGAATGGCACCATGCTCAATCTGCACTTTGGTATCGTCCAGACGCAGCATCTTGGGGATGCTGGGGCCGTGAATGTCAACGTCCAGCAGGCCGACACTCTTTCCGGCAAGCGACAGCGAGACGGCGAGATTAACCGCGACCGTGCTCTTGCCAACCCCGCCTTTACCGGACAGCACCATGACCTTGTGCCGGATCAGGCGCATGCGATCATCCAGCGCCTTCTGTTCAAGAAGGACTTCCAAGCTCTCCTCCGTACCGGTTGCTTTCACGGCACAACCCGACCTTTCACCGGCACATGAACCGGCGGTCTGTCGTTTGCTCTCATTGTGATCCATGTTCATTTCCTTTCGATTGCTTCAGATGTTCATCGTGGTTCCGACGCCACAGGGAAAACAGCGACCCGGGAATGCCGTCCAGAGCGCGGCCACAGCCTTTGCGCCCGTGCAGTGCATGGGGTAAAAGCGCTTGACGGAAAATTGCTGCAACGATTTTATCGTCCATGCAATCCGTTCGTCCGAGGCCGAATGCAGATGCATGCCGCCCAGAATTGCATGAAACGGTTGGTCGTCGGTCAAATGGCGAATATAATCCAGCGTATTAATTACTCCGGCATGCGCACAACCAAGAACAACAACCGTGCCGCCGGAAGTTCTGATAAAAAGCGCCTGATCATCCAGAAACGGATCAGCCTGTCGGCACTGCGCATCAAGGCAATATCCAGGTTCGCTTTGTTCCTCGGGATGGGAGCGGGGAATTTCCCCGGTCAGGAACATGCCGGGGGTAATTTCCGTCGGTATCGTAACCGTCTTTAGATTATGGCGGCCTTCGTATAGCGCCCGCCGGCAATGGATGGACATGCCGATCGCCCGTGTTCCGGTTTCCGTTCGCCGATATTTTGGGTCCAAAGCGCGGGGATGAGCATAGACCGTCACCTCGCCCGCCGCGTTGGCCAGCACATCCGCCAGGCCGCCGCAATGGTCATAGTGTCCGTGGCTCAGCGCAACGGTATCAACGGCATCAAGGTCGAGCTTGAGTTCGTTGGCATTGGCTAAAATCAACTGACTCTGACCGGTATCGAAGAGTATGCAGTGCGACCCTGTATCAATCCAAAAAGCCAAGCCATGCTCCGCCTTGAGTGTCGGGCGGGACACGCTATCTTCGATAAGAATCGTTATGGTTGCCGGTAATGACATGGTTCAAAACTGTCCTGTTTGATTCTTGAATCGCGCCACAATGGTCTCGCCCGCCCGCACTGTATCGCCCGGCTTTATCAGTATTTGAACGTCCGATACTGGCAGATACATATCCAGCCGCGAACCGAATTTCATCATCCCAATGCGTTCGCCCATCGCCACACTAACCGCCTTGTCATGATCCGGCCAATATACCACCCGCCGGCAGACCGGACCGACAATCTGGTTCACCAGACAGCGCGTTCCCGCTCCCGTGATGAGTATTTTGTTGTGCTGGTTGACGTCGGAAGACTTTTCCTGAAACGTGAATAAATGCTTTCCGGGAAAATAGCCCAGAAAGGCAGACTGTCCCGCGAATGGAGCGCGATTGACATGCACGTCAAACAGGCTCAGGAAAATGCTGATGCGCACACAATCGGTTTTGAGAAAAGCGTCTTCTTTCATGGATGTGACCGACATCACCCGGCCATCGGCGCCAGCCACGATAGCCTCCGCGTCGGCCGGCGGTGTCCGTTCGGGATCGCGAAAGAAGAACAAGAAATACGCGGCGCACACCACGGCCGGCGCCGCGCAACACCCAAGCAAGCACCAGCGCCGACAATTGCGTCTGTATAAAATCAGCGCAAGCAGACCAAAAACAAGGGCTACGGCAACAATAAAGGGAATTACTTCAAGTCTAATTGGCATAATGACCTCGCGAATAATCTAAGGTTTAATGTTATGGGCACGTTTGACCGTATTCAGATAAGCGATAATGCCCTCGGCCAACGCCTTGGCAATCCGGTCTTTATACTCCGTTTGCATAAGCTTCTCCCGCTCCTTGCAATTGGAAATAAAACCGCATTCGACCAAGGCCGCCGGGCAGGGCGCACATTTGATCACATAGAAACGGGAACGGCGGACCCCGCGATCTTCGGCGCGCGTGTATTTCAACAGGCTCTTTTGCAGCATGTATCCCAAGACCATATTGGCTTCGTCGTGACGGTTGCCGGGAAACGCCACGCGATCCCGGGAGCTGACAGAAGCGTTCGCCGTGATGGGATACCCCGCCAGCGGCATAATATGGGTTTCGATTCCTGATGGCTTGGAACTATTCGCCGAGTTCAAATGGATGCTGACGAATAAGTCAGCGCGAACTTGCGCAGCATATTGGGAACGTTCGTCAAGCGACAGGTTGACGTCCTGCCATCTCGTCAGACGCACGTCAAGGTTATAGCGCTTTAATATACCGCGAACATCTTTAGCCAGTTCCAGCACGATTTGTTTTTCCTGAATTCCACGCCGCATGTTATTTGCGCCCTTATCGTTACCACCGTGGCCCGGGTCCAACACAATCACGCGATAGCCTTCTTTTTTTACCGCCTCCGACGGATTCAGCAAGGGCGCCAACATCTTATCAACATCATTTTGAAGCATCGTCCAACGTCCCCAGCTTCGGGCAGGTGGTCCGCTAAGCCAGAAATCAACATGGTTAAACGAGGCCCGACGGCTGTTGCCCTCCATTTCCAGCATGTTGAACCGTCCCTGCAAGGTAATCTGCTTGCCATGCACATCATAGGACGAAAATCCATACCGGCTGGCGACTTTTGACACGGCCACAGAAGGACCTTCAACTTTTGAGTCTACAGAGCGGCCAAAGACAGATTCGCATGCCAGCAAGAGAATGAGCCCCTGAATGCATTTGCCGATTATTCCAAAGGCTATTCGCATATTCTCTCCCATACAGTCCAGATGTCGTCCTCGCCAGCCTGGGCGCCATGATCAGATGAGGGCAGGCTCGCTATACCCGTGCCGTCCTTGCCGCTAATGATAACGATTTCCATGATTAGACTGCTATCCATGACGGAATCCCCGCTAATTAAACAGCATTTTAGCGGCATTGCCGGCTTCGTTTTTTATCTTTTCCACCCCGTGGCTGACCGGGATAAAACCAATCATCGGCATGGAAATGCGCCTTATGCCAGCGGTCATATTCTTCCCATTCTTTTTGCCTATTGAGCAAAGACGCCACGCGCCGGCCCGTAATTGTCATGACGAGTTCATCATCCGCTAGAAGCGGTCTTTTTGAGATTTGTCCCTTGGCAAGGAACTGATAAGCCTCGTTGATGACTTTGAATTTTAATGCATCCCCGCCCTCGGTGTCCGGATGATGGAGTTTGGCCAAACGCCGGAACGCCTGGTTGATCTCATCGGGCGTTCTGCCTAACGTCAAAAGAACCATCTGGGCGCGTTCCTTAAGTGTCACGCCTTTGATATTATCGGGATTGTCGGTGGTCGGCTTTAAATTTTTCACCCCGGCATGGCCAGGATTTTTGTCAATTGTTTGTTCATTTTGCATTGTTTAAGAATCCAGCCGCAACCTCATTAGCACAGCCTGTTCCATCAGGCCTGAGAGGGAAACATCATCGCATCCGCGAACACTGTTTGAAATTCCGGATCGCGCGAGAGGTCAACGTGCTGCGTCTGCCGGGCGAGCGCTTCAACGTGTTTTCGAGCGGCAGTACTCAGGAGCGCCCATTTTGCGCCGCTGAGCGAAGCGTTTCCAATATACACGATCCGCTCATGGTCAATCCCTTCGGGCAACAGGCCGATGCGTTGCGCATGGTTGCGGCGGATGAAATTACCAAAGCCTCCCGCAAGCAGCACGGACCGGATATTGCCCGCCCGGACTCCTGCTTTCTTAAGTAGAATCGAAATGCCAGCACGAATGGCCCCGGAACCCAACTGAACTTCGCGAATGTCCCGCTGAGTCAACACGATCGGTTCTTCGGTCTGCCCCCGACTGCGGCTGGCCACCAGAAACTCCGTTGTGCCGTCATCGGTTATGCGCACGCGCTGCGCCAACACATTGGAGAGCGAGAGTGGCAGTTCGGACGGCAATAGAAGTTGCCCTTCCGGCGTTACGATGCCGTGGTTCAACAACTCCGCCACTAAGTCAATCAAGCCGCTGCCGCAAATGCCGCTGGGCGGGGTATTGCCAATGACGGCCAGATGCACGTCGTCATCCAACACTATTTTCTCGATGGCGCCACGCGCAGCGCGCATGCCGCAGGTGATCCGCGCGCCTTCAAAAGCCGGGCCGGCCGCTGTGGAGGCGCTCCAAAGTCGTCCGTCATGAGCCAATACAATTTCCCCGTTGGTGCCGATATCCACCAACAAAACCGGCGCTTCGCGTTCCAGAATCCGTGCGGACAACATGCCCGCGGCGGTATCACCGCCAACAAACCCGCCAACAATCGGAAACACATAGGCCATGCCGCAGTGCGCGATCGGCATGCCAAGGCGGCGTGCGGCCAGCATAAGTCCGCGCCCATGCGCCGGAACAAATGGAACCTCGCCCAAAAAGCGAGAATCGATCCCGCAAAGAATCTGCTGCATAACGGTGTTTCCGGCAAGGGCGACTTCGTAAATCTGTTGGCGATCCACCGCGGACTCCCGGCACAGACTTTCTATCATGGTCGCCAGTTCATGGGTTAAAACACCCTGAATGTCTTCCAGGCAGTCCGGGCACGAAGTGGAATGGCGGATGCGGGATAATACGTCGTCCCCAAAGCGGATTTGTGGATTCATTCGTGAGGTCAACGCTTTTTCCTCACCCGTGCGCAGGTCAAGCAAGGCTGCGACGAGCGTTGTGGTTCCGACGTCAAACGCAACGCCGTAAGCTTGGGATGTTGTGTCGCCCGCCTCAAAGTCAATCAGCCAGTGGTCCGAGAGAACCGCCGTGCCCTTGAATTCACACGCACGAAGCAGGGCGGGCAGTTTGCGCAAGAGGTCAATGTCAGTTTTGAAGGAACCGATGGCTTGTTCAAGCCGTAACAGGTCCGGAGTCTCATCATCCAGTGAGGGGACAGACATCTCCACGAAAAGCTTGCGGATGGCGGGCGCAACTTCAATCTTTTCGCCGGAAGAAGTCACAAGGATTTGGTGTTGGTCGGCAAAGAGAGAGGCGGCGGGAATGTGGACTGTAATATCATTGCGCACAGGCGTTTGGCATGCCAAACGCCAGCCTTCTTGAATCTCGTCGTTGCTGAACACCTTGAGATCCGACGCAGAGGGGGGGCATGCCCCCTGCATGATTTGAACCCGGCACTTCCCGCAAGTGCCGGCGCCGCCGCACGGCGTATCGATGGTGATGCCAATACTCGCGACCGCCTCAATCACGGTAGTTCCCGGCAAAACAGAAAGCATTTTCCCTTGAGGCTGAACTGTTACCCGACAATGTTTGTCATGCACGTTTCAGTTCCTTGTTTTTATGGATATACTCGGGGCAGGCATTGCCCACTTTGAATACCAGAACGATATCCCCTTCGCTTCCGCAGGCATAAAACGCACGTTCCACGGCTGAGAAGACGCGATGACACTCACCACGCACAACCGTGCTCATGGCGCCCACTTCCGGCTTCAGCCCGCCTGCCTCCAATTGTTCGACAAAACGGGAAATCGCGGTGTCCAGGCGCTCTGTTCTCAAGGGATACAGGCTCAGTTCGGCTTGAATATTCATGGTTTCACAACCATCGCTACAATAAAAGCGCCTGATTCATTGCGGTCATCAAGTCCATGTTTCACTGGCGCCGGGCCGTCCGATGCCTGGCGCTGAACAGCCATTTCTTCCATTGTCACCCGGATCGTCACATTGCCAAACAACATCAGCAACTTGCACAGTTCCTCTGGCGCGAACATCTGCGCCGACACGTAAGGTTCGGCCTGCTCGGCGACACGCCGCTGATTGATCTCGGCCAACCGATTCAGCGTGCCGAGGACAAGGCGCCCACCGGGTTTCAAACATCGGATCATCTCCGCGCAGACACGGCGAGTGTCCGAAATAAACTCCAACATGGCCATTGCGCTAACCACGTCAAAGCTCTTGTCCAGAAAGGGAAGGTTCATTGCATCCGCCACGTCAAAACGACAGTGAAGAGCCTTGCAGGCCTGAGCCGCCGCAATCATCTCGGGACAGATATCAACCCCAGTCACTTCATAATCCTGTTGGGCGAAAAAGAGGCTCCAATGGCCGGTTCCACACCCGACGTCTAAAAGGCATCGCCCTCCTGTCGCGTGTTTTGGCAACAGGGCAAGAACGGCCTGTTTTTGCGCTGCGTCGTGCCGACGCCCTTCGTCTGTTTCGTACCAGGAGTCATATCGAGATGCTAATTCCCCGAAATCGAACCGACTGTGCGATGAAAATGTCATGGTAGTTCAACAACTCCTTGATTTCGCCGATATAGCCTCAAGATCGAGCACCACGGCTGTTTCTCCACACTTTGGGAAAAGAGGACAATAGATGCAGTCTTTCCAGACTTTGCGGGGCAGGGTTTCTTTCTCACATTCCTGAAAACCGAATCTCCTGAAAAAATCCGGCTTGTAGGTGAGTGCGAGCACGCGCGGGATACCGAGCATACGCGCGTCCTGCAGGCAAAACTCCACAAGTCTACGCCCAATGCCCATTTTCTGCGCACTTTCGATGACGGCCAGACTTCGAATTTCCAGCATGTCTTCCCACAAAACAGGCGCCGCCACGCATCCGATTACACGGCCCTTTAGCTCGCAAATCGTGAAGTCCCGAATGCGTTCCCACACATCGGCCACGGCGCGGGGCAGCATGATCCGCTTTTCGGCAAAGTGGTTGATCAGCCCGGTGATCGCAGGAGCATCGGCTATTACCGGTTTGCGAAATTTATATTTTGTCATGGTAGTTCTCAGTTGTTTGCCGATGTCCGCGTTACCGGCAAACATATCTCACCGCAAAGCGTTCCGTTGCGCTCGCAAATGACCATGGCGCCCACGGACGCGCCGATATCCAGGGCAATCATTGGGCATTTGACAGTGAGCAGAAAAAAAATGTTTTTGTTCGTATCGGACAAGGTCTCGTAGTTGCCCTGCCCTTTGGCAATAATCAAGTTGGCGCGATTGAACATACCGCGAAACTCCTCAGAACATTCCGCAACCACCGTGCCGGGCGCGTCCGAGCCATTGGCGATAACCCGGGCAATTTGTGGAATGCCGGCCGTTTCCGCGTCTGCCAGGGTCGCGTCATTAATAACCGGCGCGCCGCGGACCGCCACCGTTATTTTTTTGGTCGGGAGCGCCGCGATCAACAACCGGTCGAAAATAATTTCCCCGGCGTTATCGGCCAGGTAAAGGATGCTGTCGGCCGCCTGCGCCGCGCAGAACAAGGCCTCAACATCACCGACAAGCGGCACAGTCCAGAGCGAATCCAAGCGTGCAGGCAGGTCTTCCGGCGCCAACCGGGTCTTGGATCCGGCATCCAGCAGATTCCCGGCAATGGCCAGGCGCGCCACGGCTTCATGCGGATGCGCATGACGACGCACCGTTTCGATCAAGGCGGGTAAGAGGTCCAGAGCAATACGATTCATGCTGTCTTTCAGCGCGCGATACGGGTCCAGCACTCCGGTTTCGGCGCGAATGATGCGTTGCACGCGTTGGGCAATCACCACCGGCATTACAGCCCAATCGGCATCGGCGATCTCGTGGAGCAAACGGCGCAGTAGACGCTCGCGCCGGGAATCGTCCACCGCGCACATTTCAACGGCTTCCGCCGCCTGGCGCACAAAACAAGGAATACATTCGAGGGCGGTGTTCATCTTGTCCAGTGGTCAAACGAATGGCACCCGCAATGCGGGCACTCATATTCGCAAGCTGGCATATTTGGCTTTTCCTTTTCGAATCCTGTTTTGTTTGTCAACCAAGACAACCTTTGGGTGACGCGTTTGTGCTTCATGACGATCCATGTGAGCAAAGGCCATAACAATCACGATGTCCCCAACCCGGCCCAGCCGCGCGGCCGCGCCATTCAAGCAAATTTCACCCTGTCTGCCCTCAATGGCGTAGGTTTCAAACCGCTTCCCATTGCGGAGGTTCGCCACCAGCACCTTTTCGCCTGGCAGAATGTCCGCCGCTTTCAACAGCCGCGGATCGCATGACAGACTGCCCTCGTAGTCAAGCGCGACGCGCGTTATCCTGACCCGGTGAATTTTACTCTTCAGCATTTCACGCTGCATTGCCGTCCTCTCAGGTTGTCGTGATACGTTTGTTATTTTACGCCCGCGTTTTACGCATCTGGCTGATTGCGATTTCCGCTGCATTTACAAGTGGATAGGCGATTGGCGAAGCAGTTAAGGCCGGATGAGTGCCCATTTGGAACGTGGCGATGTCTTCGGCCAGCATGCGCTTCTGAATACAGGCGGATACAGTATTGATGATTTCGCCGGCGGACTCATTGCCCCGCACCTGGCCGCCCAGCAACACTCCGGTGTTCTTCTCAAACACAAGTTTCAGCTTGGTGGGCGCGCCACCCGGCATCCCGCCCGGATGCCGGTTCGGACCCTCAACAACAACGGCGACACAGTCATAACCGTTTTGTTTCGCCGCAGTCTCCGTCAAGCCGGCCGTCGCCATTGCCAGACCACCGACAGCGGTGGACCACACGCCCACAGTTCCGTCGTGTTCCCGTCGGATACTGTATAAATTGGCGCCGGCAATGCGCGCTTCCAGGGTGGCAATGGATGCAAGCCGTAAGGGACTGGGCCGTCCTCCAAAGAACGAAATCTTCTCTGCGCAGTCTCCGCAGGCAAAGATATTTTCGTTCGATGTCTTCATGGCGCGGTCCACGGCAATGGCGCCGGTGGGCCCTAATTTGATTCCGGCGGCTTTCGCAATCTCGACGTTGGGGATTGCGCCGACTCCGAAGATAACCACGTCTGCGGAAATTGCCGTGCCGTCAGACAATCGAACCGACTCAACCCTGCCGTTCCCTTGTATCTCGGCCACCTTGGCATGGGTCCGTATGTCAATTCCCCGCGACCGAACAAGGGTCTGCATCTCAACGCAAAACTCTTCGTCATAGGCCAGACTCAAGCAGTATGGGGCAATCTCCAGCACGGTGACCTTCTTGTCGGCGAGCTTGCGTATTTCGTCGGCAAACTCGATGCCGATAAACCCGCACCCGATCACGACGACATTAGACGCAGATTGAAGCCGCTTTTGCAGGGCTTCCAGATGAGCGATATCCTTCAGAATCGGGAATGCGCCGTCCTTGTCGAATCCAGGAACAGGAAGCCGCCCGGGCAAGGATCCCGTCGCCAAAATCAGCCGTTCATACGTGATTACGCCTTCCGTGGTGTTGATCGTTTGCCGCAGCACATCCAGTGCCTTGACCGTTTCAACCGCGATCTTGACACCTTCCTTTTCGAGCATCGCGTCCGGAATAATGTTCTTGCTCGCACTCCCGAGGGTCCCGAAAATGTACGGAATTCCGCAAGGAATCGAAACTTGCTTTTCCTGGCGGACGACAAAAACTTCTTTCTCCGGATAATGACGCCGTGCCGTTATGGCGGCTGTAGCCCCCGCGGCACTGCCTCCAATAATGATGACATCTGCTTTTCGCATGTTGCTCTCCTTTTCCCGCCGTTATACGGCGTTCAATGCTTGATTCAGGTCTTCCAATATGTTTTCCACAGGCTCAATCCCGACGGACAGCCGCACAGTATTCGGTTTCACACCGAAAGTTGTGCGCCGTTCCGGCGGCAAGTAAAGCATGGTCGTCAGATAGGGAATGCAAATCAGGCTTTCTGTAGAGCCCAAGCTCACCGCATGACAGACCACTTTCAGCGCCGATATGAACCGTTTGGCGTCTTCCTGTGTTCGGCCGATATCGAACGCCATGATGCCGCCATAACCGTCGTGCATCTGTCGCCGCGCCACGGCATGACCCGGATCGTCGGTTAAGCCCGGATAGGAAAGTCGGTTGACGCGCGGATGTCCTCGCAGTTGTTCGGCGACGGCCCGTGCGTTTTCCGCCATCCGGGCGGAGCGCAGAACAAACGTTTTGAGCCCCCGTTCCAAAAGCGAAGCGGAATAGGCGTCCAGTGTGGCACCGATGGCCTGCCTCGTGAACCAAAGTTTGTCGTACTCCCGTTTGGGTCCGGCAATTGCGCCCGCCATGAGATCGTTGTGACCTCCCAGCGCCTTGGTCGCGCTGTGAACCACCAGGTGCGCGCCCAGTGGCAGCGGGTTTTGATGAAAAGGCGTGGCAAAGGTGTTATCAACGATCAAACGCGCCCCAACTTTGTCCGCCACGCCCCGCGCCGCCACAATATCAACGATCTTGCATAGCGGATTGGTCGGAGTCTCCAGAAAAATCATGGCCGTGTTGGCTTTGACGTATTGCTCCAAACGGATGCTGTCATCGGCGTTAAGCCAGGTGACTTCCACTCCCAACCGTTCCAGGACCAGGGATACTTTATAATGCGCGCCATAAATATCGTGAAAGAGAATCAAATGGTCGCCGGCTTTCAGATACGTCAAATACACCATGGTGCAAGCGGCCATGCCCGAGGTGCAAACGATGCAATCCTCGGCGCCTTCCAACGCGGCGATCTTCTTCTCCACCGCACGCACGGTGGGATTATCGTCCCGATGATAGGTGTAGCCGTCAATCTCGCCGTCGGTTATCTGCCGCAAGACTTCGAAATCGCGGTATTCGTAGTTCACCGCGTTGACAATCGGCGTCACCATGGGCTTATTGCCATAGGGCGTTAAAGGGTCTGTCATGATCGCTCCTCGATACGGCGCCATAAATCCGATAACATCGTTTGCCACTCCATCAAGACCCGCGCGAGGTTCACCGCGACGGTCGTTTTCCCCGTGCCGCCTTTGCCACTGGCAATCGCGATTTTCATGGCTTCAGTAAGTAGTCCGCGATTGCCCGATAAAACGTCGTCACAGCCAGAATCGCACAGTGCCGCCCCGATTCCGGATCGCAATCCCCGGACCGGATGATTTCGCCGGCGCTGATCGAAAGGGCATCAGTTACTTTTCTGCCCTTTGCACGACGAGCGACCGCGTGTCCGCAGCGGCGCGTATTTCCGCATCCGTCGGTGTAGTACTTCACATCTTCAATCACGCCGCTGTGGACGTAAATGTAAAATTCCATAGCGTCCCCGCAGGGGCCGCTGATCGTGCCCGAACCGGTCGGATCGTTCATCCTCCCATAGTATTCATCAACTTGCGTGGCTTCCATTGATGTTCCCTTGCTTCAGTTTTGCATAGGCTCTACAAGCCGGACAGAATCTTTCGATTCTTCTGAGCACTTTCGCAAACTGACTATTTGGCCAACAGCGCGCGCAGACGCAGAGCGGACACACCCGGCAGAGTGTTGCCAACAAGCTCGTCATGATTGTATTCGCGCTTTTCATTTAAGGTGCTTGTTGAGGGTTGCAATCAAGTCTATTTCGCGTTGAACGCCGACAAACCTTTCTATTTCCTGGTTGTCTTTCAGGATGATTAAAGACGGGATGCTTCTGATTCCAAATCTCTCGGATGTCTGGGGTGCATCATCCACATTGCATTTGCCGACTTTTGCCTTCCCGGCCATGGCAGCGGCTACTTTCTCGACAATCGGCCCCTGCATCATGCACGGTGCGCACCATGGGGCCCAGAAATCAACCAGGATTACACCTTTGCTTGTTTCCGCGGCGAAATTGGCGTCCGTCAATTTCAGTTCGTGTGTCTTTGTCATTGTT
>VSJD01000321.1 GCA_008636095.1 Kiritimatiellota bacterium
CGAACATGTCCGGCGAAAATGAAAGCGGTGTTTTCCGGCACGTATTTCTTTTTCTTGAACGTCAGAATATGATCGCGCGTCAGTTCGCGCAGAGTCTCGGGATAGCCGATCAGCGGGCGTCCGAGCTCGTGGTCTTGCCATAATGCCGCGCTAAGCATTTCCTGCACCACCTGTTCAGGCTGGTCACGGTACATCATGATTTCCTCAATGATGACGCCGCGTTCCTTCTCGATATCCGCGGGGGCGAAACGCGGGTGGCGGTACATTTCCGTCAGAATTTCCAGCGCTTTCCAGGTATGGTCATCGGCGGTGCGGGCGTAGTAGCAGGTCAGCTCTTCCTGGGTGAACGCGTTGCAGAACCCGCCGCGGCCTTCGATGGCCTGTGATATGTCGCGCGCCGACAGGCGCTCAGTGCCCTTGAACAGCAGGTGCTCGATGAAGTGGCTGATACCGGCCAGGGTGCGTGTTTCGTAGCGTGCGCCGACTCCCACCCAGATGCCGAGTGCCACGCTCTGCAAGTGGGCAATGGCGGAGGTTGCCACGCGCATGCCGTTGGCCAGCCGTGATTCGTGAATATCCATCATCATGATGTTTCGCTTCCTAATTGCAATTCAGCAAACGATACCGTGCCTTCATACAGGGCTTTACCCACGATCACGCCCGCCAGGTTTGGCTTGCCCAGGGCCGCCAGGGCAGTCACATGTGCCGTTGAGGCTACGCCCCCGGAGGCAATCACCCTGCAGGCCACCCGGTCGCAAAGCGCCGCGATAGCCTTCGTATTCGGCCCCGTCAGCATGCCATCCTGGGCGATGTCCGTATAAATCAGCGTTTGAACGCCCAATGCTTCCAGGCGCGCCGCCAGTGCCAGAGCATCGGTACCGGTAGTTTCGGTCCAGCCTTTGATCGAGATCCGTCCGTTGCGCGCGTCAAGACCGACTGCCACGCGTTCGCCAAACCGTTCCATCAGACGGGCGAGCGTCTCAGGTGAGGTCCAGGCCCGTGTACCGAGCACGGCGCGGGCCACGCCCAGCGCCAGCAAGGCCTCCACCTGGTCATCCGTGCGCAGGCCGCCGCCCACCTCGACGGGGATCCGTACGGCACCCGCGATTTTTTCGATCAGGGCCGTGTGCACGGGAAAGCCTTGAAAGGCGCCATCCAGGTCCACAACGTGCAGCCAGGTGGCGCCTTGCTGTTCCCAGGACTGGGCCATCTGTACGGGGTCATCCGAATATACGGTTTCATCGGAGGCAATTCCCTGGCGCAGGCGCACACAGCGGCCGCCCTTCAAGTCAATGGCCGGAATGATGGTCAGTGCCGACATGGGGTTAATGCTGGTCCACCGCTATTGAAGCAAACATCGAACATCCAACACCGAACATCGAACATCGAACGTCGAATGGGGGAAAATCCTACACTTCGGCGTTGGGCGTCCCGCGCCACGCGGGATAAATTCGATGCTTGCCCCGCGTTCCACGGGGTTGCGATGTTTGCCTTTATGGTCATTACAGCGTTCCCTTGCTGGACGGGATTCCCGTCTCGCGCGCATCCCGGGCCACGGCCTCCCGTAATGCGCGTGCCAAGGCCTTGAATACCGATTCATACGCGTGATGCGGTTCCCGGCCGTAAAACTGGGCCACGTGCAGGTTCATCCGGGCCTGGACGCAGAAAGCCTGTAAAAACTCCTCAATCAGGTTCACATCGAATGCCATGATTTTGCGCCGCTTGTTGGCAACCTCATAGACGAGGTAGGGGCGCCCACCCAAGTCCACTACCACGCGGCTCAGGGCATCGTCCATGGGAATGGTGGCGCACCCGTAACGCCGGATGCCGCGTCGGTCGCCCAAGGCTTTATCCAGCGCCTGGCCCAGGCACAGGCCCAGGTCCTCCACGGTGTGATGATAATCCACGGCCAGGTCGCCACGGGCGCGCAGGCGCAGGTCCATCAGCGCATGCCGTGAAAAAAGCTCCAGCATGTGGTTGAGAAACGGCAGGCCGGTGTCCACATCGAAACGGCCGCGGCCATCCAGCGTGAGCGTGAGCTCAATCTGCGTTTCGCGGGTGGCGCGCTTGATGCAGGCGGTTCTTGGTTTCATAATGCGTCTGATCATAACAGAAGTGCCAACGGTTGCGAGTGCAATTTGCAATTATTTGGGTTAAAATAAAGCGTGGTCAGTCGGCGCGAAATTGACGCGGCGATTGACCGGTGGCGCGTTTGATCAGGCGTGAAAAATAACAAACGTCCTTATAACCGCAACGCGCCATGATTTCAGTTGCCGGCAGATTTGAATTGTGCAAAAGCAACAACGCATGCTGGATGCGCAGATGGGAGAGATAATCGCTGGGCGCGATTCCGAGCGCCTTGTGGAAACGGCGCGATAATGTCGAACGGTCGGCCTGCAGATTGCCGGCGAGCGATTTTATATTGAAGTCGTGCCGCGGCCAGTATTCATGGATTTGTTCCACGGCCATGGTGGTCATCGGATCGCGGCGTCTGTTTCCGCGCAATACGGCCCGGAAAATGATTTGAAACGCCGTCATGCTTGCCTGAATTTCACCCCGTCGGCCAGGGTTAAGTCTGGTTCCGATAAGCTTGCGAAAGAGCCCGATTGGACAAGGTCCGGCCTCATAAATTCCGGCGTTCAGTCCGAACGAGGACAGAATGACCGCGGCCAGCGGTCCATCCAGCGCCATCCAATAGAAATCCCAGGATTTGCTCCTGGTGTACCATTTGTGCAGCATGCCGGGCAGGTAAAGCGCAATCTGGTTGGGTTTAAGAATCCGTTCGTCTTTATTGAACACAATTGTCCCCGAACCGGCAACACTCCAGAACAATTGCGCAAATTGGATAATCCTGACGCCGGAGGCAAATGGACGTGTGAAGCGATAGCGCCCGGCGCTCATAACCCCATTGGGAGCGGGAAGGACGGCTGTTTTGACGGACGATGATACTCGTGCCTTAGATTTTGCGTCATCACCAAAGTCCAACTATTTGCACGCAATTCAAGTTTACTTCTGAGGCATTATGATCACAATTGTTTGGTAAGAAAAGGATAAATTTACAAATTGGAGGAAAATGAAAATATCAGACAAATTGTTCGCCGCGGATCGCCCGGTAATCGGTGTGCGTTGTGTGCATCTCGATCTTAAAGGGGCGCCACCCTCTCCGGGGCGGCTGATAAAACTGCTCAAGGTGTTCGCCACCGCCCGTTACAATGCCGTGCTGGTGGAATGGGAAGATTCTTTTCCATGGACGGTTGACAGACGTTTCCGGAGCGAAACGGCGTATTCGCCCGCAACCGTGAAATCATTCGTGAAAAAAGCCGGCGAATTGGGCATTGAGCTGATTCCGCTTGTGCAATGCCTTGGGCATATGGAGACACCGTTGCGTTTGCCGGAATATGCGGCTTTGCGGGAAAATCCATGCGACGAAACCGTTTTGAACCCGCTCGCGCCGGGCGCTCGCGGACTGGTCGAAAAAATGATGGCGGATGTTTTGCGTTTAATGCCGAATATAAAACGCTTTCATCTTGGCGGCGACGAGGCCTTGACGTTCGGCACGCATCCGGATACGAAACAATATGTCACCAAGCACGGCAAGGGAGCGCTCTATTTGCATCATGTCGAGCCTTTGCTGAACAAACTTGCCAAACGGAATATCCGGCCCATGCTTTGGCACGATATGATGCGCGACTGGGAGTCGTCCGATTTCCAGCGGCTGGCGCGCAAAGCCGATCTTGTTGTCTGGGGCTACTCAGGTCATCCGTATGCGATGCAGAAGCATTGTAACCGGGAGATGATCGAACGTTTTGCCGAACATAAGATAGTGATGTGGGGTGGAACCGCCTATAAGGGCGCCGACGGGATGGAAGCCGATGTGCCGAACATCGCCAGGCGCGAAGAAAACGCGTTGGGGTGGGTGGAGGTTGCCGAACGGCATGGTTTTAAGGGCGTCATTGCCACGGCTTGGAGCCGATATTGTACCAGTGGTTGTCAAAATGAGCCAATTGATGGGGCGCTTGACTCGGCTTTCAACGTCGGCGTAATTCTGCACGACGGCAAGCCGCCGCTGGCCGGTATTGAGGCCTGCCGAAAAGTTCTTGGTCGGATCGGTGAAGGCCGCGCCGTTAAAACAGGGAATATTCTGGCCAAAATGTCCGCAGCGCGGAATAATGCCTGGCATGGAATCAGGGCGTTGCGTCATCTAATGGTGACGATCAAGCAGGATCGCCGCCGCCTGCCGGCTTTTTGGATGGCCAGACATCTTAAAAACGTGCGGGATGAGATCATGCGCGTGGAAGGCACGGCAAATGATTTGCGCAAGGCGTTGGGTGGATTGATGGAACCGGTCTGGGTGGAACGTTATATTGCCGAGCGCCTCCAGTCTTTACGCGGTGAATTTGCCGCTTTGGAAGCCGAAACAAGACAATTGAGTCCGGCCGCTTATGGCGCGCTGTTTGACAACCGGATGACAAAATCCAAATAAGCGCTTGGTACATGTTTGAAAAATGGTTAAAACTTGGCGAAGAAGGGAAATCGAATGAAAAAAAACATGCAAACGCGGTTGATTATCGGCGTTTTCCTGACAATTCTGAGTAGTGTTTGCGGGGGTAATGGTCAGACCAATACCAACGATGCGGTTAAGGTGAATTCTCCGGACATATTCTGGCTGAAGCGTCCGTTGCATGTGTCGGCCGATTCCATGCAATATATCTTGTTGCCGATTCCCGGGGGAGAAGGATTGAACCAGGTGCGCAATTTTAAATATATCCTTGATTTGCCGAAGGAATTTGAACTGGTCGGCGATCTTTATCTAATCGGCCACTCCTGTTTTGGCGACCTGCATCCTGTTTATCCCTCTTCGGTAAGGACCATTGATCGCGATAATAATTTTACGCGCTATGAGCTCGGCGGCATCCCCGTGAAAGAATTTACCGGCGTCAGTGTATGGCTTAGCGAGCCATATATCCAGACCATAAAAATCTTTGGAACAGGCGGGCAGTGGCTGGATTTTCATGGCGACGTTCCTGGTTTTACCACTGCCAGAGCAGTCTGGTTGTTGCGTTGGGCAAACTTGCGCCGGTCTATACAGCCTTGCCGTGGTGTTGTGGATGTGGATGATATAGTGGTTCGTCGGAAGTCAAACGGCCAGATCGTGTTTGAAGAACATTTTGACGATGGTACTTTCGGGAAATTTAAGGGTGGACAAAAGAACGGAGTCAGCCTTGAAAAAGAAAATAATAATTATTTCGTCCGCATCAAAACCGGGGATGCGGAAGCGGCAATACAGCAAAGCATTGTCGCCTCCGGCACAAACGCCCCGGGAATCCAGTCTTTAACATACGGTGAAGATTGTGAAGTTGCATGCCGCGCCCGAACCGCGATTGCCCGCACGGCGGATTATCTCTCCTGCATGCCGGTCTGGATTAAAATCGGCGGCAAAAAGGAAACGGAAATCCGGGCTCATTATGAATACGAGATCAACGGAAAACAATATTCTGTTCCGGAGCAGAAGTTGCGCGTCATTGTTGAAGATGATGTCAAAAAGCCAAAAACGTTGGAAACAGTATTATGGTCGGAGGCTGAAGATTGTATGGGAGACCAACCTGGTCGCGTCCAGGATTACCTGCTTGATCTTACCAAATCGTGCGGGATCAAACTACACTTGACGGAACTCAATCTCAATCCATGGAAGTCGCCCTATTACGGCAAAGTAAACAAGATGGATTTGCGTGATCCATTGGCTGAGAAAATCAAACGGCGCGGGATGAATGCCATGCCATATCTTGGCTTCGTCTATACGGATATGGGGTTTGAGGCGTATGCATCAAATCACCCACCCGCTCCGGGCCAGCTGGCGATCAATGAATATGTTAATCCGTTCGGGCAAACGAATAAGGCGACTAATATCAGGTTTCCTTCTCCTTGCTTAACCAGATTGATGGATGAGCGCAGCGAGTACTGGCGGGTCATTCTCAAGTTTTTAAAAGAGGGAGCCCGTATCAATAAATGGGACGGACTAATGTGGGACTTTGAGTTGTGTAATATTCTGTGTATTCCCCATACCGGGAAACGTGAAAGTTGCTTTTGCCCGGAATGTATAGAGGAATTCAAGCAATATACGGACATAAAGGATATTACTAAGGCGCCGGAGAAAAAAGTTCTGCTTGCAAAAGACTATCCGTTTCAGGAGTTGATGGAGCCGGCGCGGTCAATTCTGTCAAATTATCCGCTGGAATGGCTGAAGTTCAGGGGTGATCAACACGGGAGAATGTGGCAATCAATGATTAAAGCGGTCCAGGAGGTCAATCCCGCGGCCCGATTTTATCTATATTCGGGTAGTTATCAGGCAATTCCGACCGCGGAGGCCCCCTGGCATCACTGTGAATGGTACGGTGTTTATCCCCCAGCGGCAGGAAGGTATGTGGATGTGTTTATGGAGCATCACTTTCCTATGCGTGGAAAGCAGTGGCTACCGGAAATAAAACTGTTGCGGGAAGCGTTGAAAGCGGGCAGCGGCAGAAAATTGCCGGTGTTGAATACTGTGTGTAATCTGACGGGTACACCCCGATATCCCCTGGCGAAAAACGACGCTATCCAGTCCGTGGCGTTGACGGAGGCGGATGGATTTCAGATTTATAGTTGGGGCGGTCTTTTTGACAGCCAGACATGGTCCTTGGTCAGAGAGGGAATTCAGGTATTGACAACCTTTGAAGATTTTTTCCTTGATGGCACAAGGTTTGATCAGGTTGCCACGCTGGACGAGCCGCTGGAGTACAGCGTCTGGATCAAAGGCGAAGACCGGGTTGTGTTCATATTCAACAATACGGCCAAGGATGAAAAAGTGACGCTGAAGAACGACTTCCGCGTCAAATACGCCGCAAACCGGGTGACGGCAACAAACCATGCTACGGGCGAGGTTTACGCCGATCCGGAAATTATCGCGTGCGTGGCGCCGGCTTATGACACGACAATCATTCATTTCAAGGCCCGGTAATTGCCGCTAAATCCCTTGAGTGCGGTTGAATTCGTGATGACGACCATTAAGGAAGCCGGATTAGGGCGTCAATACGTACACCGCTATTTCACCTGGCGCGAGCGTAGGCGTCACCGTCTCACCGGCCTTAACCTTTTGTCCGCTATAGAACTCCTTGCCGGCGCCGAACTCCGGCAAATTCACTTTACGAGTCACTGATTTATCAGTCTGATTTATCAGGCATACCAGCATCGTCTTGCCATCACTGATGACCGCATCCTGGTCATCATCCAGACCTGCCAAAGATGAGCGTTTACCGTTAAGGAATAGCTCCTCGTGGGCCGCCACCAATCGTGTGGTCTCTGCCATGGCATACCAGCTCCGGCCATCAAGTGGCGGACGATCGTAGACCAATACGCCGCCAATGCTGTCAAGCAACACCCGCAACAACCTGGCCTTGTTCAGCGGAGTATTAGGATTCGTCTCATTTTGATCATACGGAACGACCAGCGCACCGCCGATCAGGGGTATGCCTTGCAATGCCGTGATTGTGTCGCGAATCGCCTTGATTGGCCGTCCGTAACCGCAACCGACTCGATCCACCGCCTGTAACTTGCCCACATACTGCCAATTCACCCCATAACGTTCCGGGTTATCGGGGGTCTGATAACCGCTATAGGCGCTAAATAGAGTTCTTGGGACTGCCGTCCGGCTTTCCGATTCATTTTTCCCCGCGAAGAATTTTTTTATACTCCGCACAACATGACTTGCCCATTGCGGCCAATGTTCCTGAGGGATGCTTGGCGCGGCCTGTTTGACCTCCACGCCATTCACGGTCGCTTTGAACTTCGCGAACATCTGCGCCACACGCAGGGCCATGAAATCCACCCACTGCGGCCAATATTCCTTGCGGATGGTTGCCGCGTCCAGCTTCGTATCCGCCGGCAAATTGGCATACAGCTTAAAGGCATCCAGGCAGCGCGGGCAATAGCAGGAATGTTGCCCATTCTCGGGGCCGGCCTCATAGTCGTAATCAACAGTATGCGGACGGACTTTATCCATCTTGTCTCGCAACTGCTCCGCCGCCGCCTGCCAGCCATCGCCCAGGAGCATGGTCATACACATCAAGCTGTCGCTGGACTTGCCCTTGCAATTGACCAGCCGCGCATCCGGGTGCTCCTTCAGATAGGGGCGCAGATTCAACGAGTATGATTCAAAATTAATATTCAATGTGTTCTTTAAACCATAGTCCGGTGCATGATCACTGATCCAGCGGTCGCCGCCGGCCATGTCGTTAAAGCCGCTCAATTGGCTACAGCGCAATACCGCTTCGCGCATATTGAGATCATCCATATTGCCTATCCATCCGCCCCAAAGCTGCCAGACGAGTGTCTGGCACTGTGCTCCGTTGAGCTTCGGCAATAGCCGCACCTTGAAACTTTGCGGCGACTCAGTGACACTGCCGTCATTGGCCTCGCTCCAGAACAAGAAACCGGTTTCATCTTTTTTGGGCTCGCCAATTTCCTCACGATACCTCACAAAAACCTGAAGGCGCGACATGATCTGGTGCGAGTTAACCTGCAACGACTTGTCCGCGGAGAACTTCGCCACGCGCATCCGGCGACCGCTGATCTGCTGTTCACCAAGTTGAGTGCAGATAAACTGCGGTTGCTTGGGACTTGAGGTTCCATAGAAACCGGTGCCGCCGACAACCTCGAATTCCGGCGGCACGGCCACATAGGTGGTCCAACCGCATAAATGGGGCGATTTGAAAGATGGCAGGACCAGGTTGAAGTGCTGGGCAGCGCCGCGTGCGAGGTAGAAAGCCGGATCGGGCGTCGGCCACACGCGCGTCTGTTCAAACAGTAGTGTCCGCCGCATTACCATCGGCTCGCGCGGCACACCAAACAATTTTTCGCCTTGCGGGGAGACCGTGACCTGCGTTGCCTGTGGCCAGGCACTGTCATCACTCGCGGATGACACCGCATTAACGTTGCTCTGCGCGCTAATCTTCCATGTCTCAGTTCCTGTCGTTGAACTTGTGCCGGGCGCCTCCAGCTTCAGGGCGGCCGTGCCTTGCGCCAGCTTGAGCGCCAATACATTGAGTCCCTTTTGTAACGGTATCTTGATCTTAAGGCCGGCGGCCGCATTGTTCCGACTGACGAGTTCCTCGTTAAGCAACAGTTCATAGGCCCCGTCACTGGTTAGTGTCAGGTTGGCGGTGGCCGATTTCAGCCCCCGCTTCAGCACAGGCGTCAGATAGAGTGGGCGCAATGTGGCGGCATCGAGGAGTCCGTATGCTATCTGAATGTCAGCCTCGGCCGGAAGATCAAACTTCTGTGTCAGGACGCCGGAACGCCCGCCGGCGTAGAATTGGTATTCATGCCGTATAGCTGTCGGGAGTCCCACCTCAACCAGCGAATAAACAGGGTTTGTTTTGCCTGCCGGCAGCGATACATCGGCAACCAGTTGGTTCGCTGCCTGAAGATTCGGCGGCGGATTCAAGGATATACCCGGCGCCGTCTCTTCAAATACCAACGCCCCAAACTGCACGGGATCATGAAACCCCTTGCGCGACAGGTTCCATGATGTGCTCTCTTTGCGTGCCTTTGCCAAGCGTCCGATGCAAATGTCCCAACGATCCCCAAGCTTCGGTTTGCCGCCGAGATCCGCCCAGGGAATTGCCAGCTCAACAGTCCAATAGTTGTTTTCAATCTTGCCTGCCGCCCGCGCCCCGGAATTCCATTTCATGTCCCGCGAATTCCACCAGTCCGGTCCCCGGCACACGGCATCATCAATGGTCCCAAGGGCATTGACCGCGAAGTCGTAAAGCCGTTGAGCGCCCTGTGGCTTTAGCAACAGTATCGCGCAATCGTCCTGATACACATCCCCATCGCGTGCTGTAATCTTGGCGGCAAACTCGTGCATCCTTTGCTGGGCCGGGTCCAGGATGGGCTCGTCACAGTAAAACTGTGCGTAGAGATTAACGTCGTCATAGCAGAACTTGACGCGGGTAGCCGCCTGAGC
>VSJD01000057.1 GCA_008636095.1 Kiritimatiellota bacterium
CGGCGCAGTATGGCCTATGCCGACAAAACCACCGCAAACAACCTGCGCATTACTGCCCCAACATTGGTCAACAAAAAGGCCGTCAATTACCGGCGGTGCCGCCGTCCGGCCAACTAACGCCAACGGCCGCTGGCCGAACAACTCTGGCGCGGCGGACAACTGCGCATCCGTCATGTCCGGCTGCGTGCTCAACACCACTGCATCCACGGCAACCTTGCCGGGGACATTCTTGTTTCGAAAGCATACCAGGTCAAAATTGTCGCCGACCTCTCCCGTCAACACCGGCGAAAACTTTACCCACTGCCAGGTGTTGATCAATGTTGCCGGGACAGCTGTCAATTGCTGTGCGTTTCCACCTTGCGTCGTGATCAGCTGATATTTGTCCGTCGCGTGGGCCGAGCGCACCCGCGCATATATCGTCACGGGCTTGCTCGTTCGCGGGAAGGGGAAGGCGCCAATCTTCAGGTAGCTGCTGTCCTGCGCCAGGTGGCCGGCAGAGGCTGTCGCATCAACGCCAATATACTGGCGAGAGGGGACAAACCCCTCAGCCTCAAACCGCCAGGGAGCGACCGCCGTGTCGCATGTTTTCGACGGGTCCGCCAGTTTTACGCGCACCCAGTCCACCTCGAACACCGCCCCCGGCTGCGGGGTTTTGCTCAGGAAGTCAATTCCCAGGGTTGTATCATTCGCGATCAGCACTTTTGAGAGCGAGATCTCCTGCCACTGGTTGGAGGACAAAGTTACCGTCTGAGGTGCGTAAAGCCAACCATTGCGGGAACACAAGCGGAACCAGACTTCGCCCTTTCCGCGCATGGAAGCTGTTACGGTCGCCAATCGTGCGCCGTCCAGTCCACTGGCCGTTAACGTTAAACCCTCCAACGACTTCTTGCCGGTCAATGTCCCCCGCACAAAACCATCTTTGGATTCAGCATGACTAATCCATTCAATGCGGGTGTCGTCCGGCGGCTTATGGTAGGATTGGATCGCCCCTGGTCCATGGCTAAACTCTTCCTGGAACTCATAAGCATTGACGCTGGTAATAAACGCAAAAAACGAAATCCATACCAGATATCGCATGTTTGTCTCCTTCCTGCTTCTAGTGTCGTGTTTCACAATTGTCTTGTCTTATGGAACAAACAAAATGTAGTTCCTATTTTGCCGGATTTTTTAGTTCAGCGAGGCCAATATTTGACGGAGCCTGATTCGAACAGGTTCAATTATTTTGCGCTGTGAGAGATCAGGTCCTTTTTCATTGAATCCGTTTGCCGTCCAGTTTTCCCATATTCCGTGATAGCAGTCGTTTCCGTTGAAAAGAAAATCTTCGACTTTCAGGCCAAGTTTGCGCGCCTTCTTTACTAGCATGTAGGAGTGAACAGGCGGAACGAGTTCGTCGTTCACGCTGTGAAGACAGAATAAAGGCGGACTTGTCTTTTTCAGCATTGATATCGGAGATGCATGCCGGTAATCATATTCCGTCACATGCGCTTTGCCGAAAAAGTGTTTTGCCTTCATTTTGAAATATTTTGTTCCGAACTGTTTTTTCAGATCTGACGGACCGGCGATAGAAATGATGCACTTTACTTTTTCAGGCGAGAGGGAGAGTCCTGTTGTCAGAGCCAGATGTCCGCCTGCCGACATTCCTGCAATAATAAGAGGTCCGGCTGCGAAGCCGGGGAAGAGTACGGCTACCGCTTTTTCAAGAAAATCGGCGGCTTTGAGGCAGTCTTTGCCGCCTGCCGGCCAGGCGGCATGCTGAAGAAGTCTGTAATTGGGGCAGAAGCATACCATGCCTTCCTTGGCGAAAAGTCTGGATAGAGGATGTATCGAAGATTTTTCCATGGCGTCCCAGCCGCCTCCGTGAATCACGAGCGCGGCGGAAACTTTACGGACAGGAGCATAATCCGCGGGGATGAACAAATCCCCGCGTCCTCTTTTTCCGTTTTCCGGAGCGTAGATTATGTCTTTCAGTATTTTCATCTAAACTGCTGGATCAGTCCGGAGGGATAATAGCACATTCAATGCCGAAAATCTCAGCGACCTTTTTAATTGCCGCCGCTTTGTGTCCGATACCGAGCGCGAAGTGATGTGTCGGGCCTTCCGCGACCCAGCGTTTGAGGAATGTCCTGACATCCGGTTTGAAGTAGCCGTGAGTGTTTGTGTTTCCTGTAGGCGGTATGGGGCCATTGAGTGATGCGCCTTCGGCGACGATGAACTTGAATTTTCCGTCCGCCTTGAGCCCGATGCTGAGCATGGTTATCGGCCCATCTTTTATGCGGAATTCGACGCCTGCGCCGGTTCCGGGCTTGCCGTGATATTTGAGAAGGCTTCTGAGTACGGGACGGCCTTCAGCGATATTAAGATGATGCGGGCCGTCGTGTCCGACAAGAACCGAGCCTTTCTGGAAGTCTATCGGATGGAATTCGGCGAAGCTTCCACCCATGCCGAGTCGGTCCATTATCATCATGGCGATACATGTTTTGAGGTCGTATTCGCCGCACATCGGGAGGCCCGCGCTTGTGAGGAGTGAGTTGCCGACGATGAGGTTTGTCACAAGTTCACGCATCGGAGAGCCCGTTTTGGCCTCGTAATAGTATGCGAAGCCGTCGAGCTTTTGCTCTTCGATGAACTTTTCGAGCGCGACAGCGGCTTTGGCGGCGATGTCTAAGTCTTTGTCAGTGACTTTTGTAGTGAGCGGGTCAGAGACCGGATTTGGGGTGTCGAAGAACTCGAGAATCTCTTTTCTTTTTACTGCGATTTCTTCGGCGGTAACACTCTTATAATGCTTCATTATGTGGTCGGGCTCGCATTGCACGACATGCGAACCGAAAGCGGCTGTGACAGATGTCGGGTCAGTGTGCATGTCGAGCATGGCTTCGAGTACGTGTCCCATGTGTCCGAATCGGGCCGTTTTGAGTGAGCGGCAGACTTTCGCGATATCGCAGTATTCGGCTATTTCAACATCTGCCTGTGGGTCGTTATGGAGCATGCCGATGATGACATTCGGGGCTTTTTTGCCCATTCTGACGGCGACTCCGGTGAACTCCGGAACTGCACAGAAGTCGTCGTTGCAGAGCTGAACGTATGTTCGCGCGTTCGGGTAATCCATGGCCGCGAGCGGCTGGAGCGCCACAAGCGCAACCGGAATATTGAGCTCCTTAATGATGACTCCGAATGTCGAAGATGTGGCATATGTGACCATGTCCACGAAAAGCAGGTCTGGATCCATGGCCTTGATTGCGGGCAGGACTTTGTAAGCCGCCTGTGCGTTGTCGACGATGCCGAAGTTTTTTGCGACTACTCCGTTCGATTCGACCTTCTTTACGAATTCGGCAAGCTTGCCTTTGAGTTCGTCGAGCAGTCCGTCAAACTGTCCCCAGTATATGTCGAGTCCGACTCCGATGACGGCCACGTTTGCCGTAAGCGCTTTCTTTCTTTTTACCGCCATTGCATAATTTCCTTTATATTTAAGTTTTAAGTATGATGTTATCACCTGAACTTCTCAAGTGTAAATTCAACAGAACGCATTGGAGGCCCTTCACCCTATTCCATCCGCATCCAATCAATTTCAAAACTCAGCCCTGGTTTGGTGGCGGGAATAATGAGCAACTGCCGTATGAAACCGCACCACTGGGGATTTTCGCCCACGGGCAGGACATATTCATGGAACTCCCCGTCACCCGGATTCTCAAACCTCGCGGCGTAATTACCATCGCGGTGTTTGTTGCTCAACATGACAATGAAAACCTCCGGGGAAGTGAATGTTGACCACGCCAGATAGGCTGTGTCATTGGTATCGCACCTCATCCTTAGAACTATTTTTTTGAAGCGGCGGGCGTCAACTGCGAGGGGAGGGCTGAGGAGGGAGGGATACAGTCCCACGCTTTTGCCCTTCAGGCAGCTTCCTTCCACCCGGAGATTGGCAATCTGTGACCAATAATACCAGCCCTGCATGTCGCCGTTTTTATCAAAGTGCCATGCTGTTCGCGGTTCCAGCAGCTTGACATCGTAGTCTCCCAGTCCAACATCTCTTGGAGTGATATCAATGTGTGGATGGTCATCCTTGGCAAAGACCTCGCGTAAACCGTCTAAAAACGAGAATCCATGCTCGGCATGCGGCTCGAAATAGCTGCCCTCAGTCCACTCGTTCCAGGCCTCAATAAGGCACATCCCCGGTGAGCAGCAGTCGTCGCGGCGCATGTCGAGTAATCTTTTGGCCAGGGCGCAGTGCGTTTTGAACTGGTGAGGGGTATATCCGCAGAAACGTTTCGATATCGGGGCCGGTCCCAGGCGCGGCCTCGGGTCCCAGCCGGCGCTCAGGGGAGGAATGAACTTCAGGCTCAACGGATTCACCTCGGCGCAAAACCGATTCCATTCACGCCAGTAAACCTCCAGGAGATTCCCGTAATCAAGCACATGATTCTCGCCAATGTATGCCCCGTGATAGCTGTAGGACGAAATCGCATTGTAACCCTGCCTGCCCAGATTTTTAAGCATATCCCCGTCAAAATACCCATGCACGCAGGCAATCTTCCAGATGCCGGGGATGTCTCGCTGCTGGCAGAGTTCGTCCATCCTGGCGAATATGTTTTGCATGGTCGCGCTGCCTAACTCATCGGCAAGGGCATCAGGCTGGTAGATGAAAAGCACTGGTTTCTCGTCCGTCCTGAGATAGTTGGGCAACGTAAAATAATGGTCAATCCAGTATTGGGTCATGGCAAGAAGGTCTTTTTTTGAGTAAGTTCCTTGCGGATTATGCGGGGAGTGATTGCACCAATTCACACAAAATTTCATGAGTGAGCTATAGCGTGCTTTCAGGAAACCCCGTTCAAGTTCCTCCCCCAACCGGAAGGCGCCGCCATCCTGCCCCCAGTACCAGTCGAAGGCGATGAAGGTAATTCCATGCTCCAACATCCACTTGATATACCAGTCTGCCACTTCGGGGTTCGTCCCGTCATACCAGCCGAGGGCAGGCTTATGCCCCGGCCATGTCTGCATCGGCGCCCAGCGGGAGTGGTCAATCCAGTTGGGGTAGTAATACGCTCCTACCTGATATTCGGTAGCGACTGGTTCCGGCTTGGGGACATAGGAAACTTTGCTCAGATTGGGCAACGACTGGAATAGAAGCGAGGTTTGGCCGGTCAACTTTTTAACTCCCTTCCCCTCAACTTCCAGGGTAAGTGTCGCCTCGCCCTGCCTTTCAGCAATGAATTGCCATCTCAGAACCACCGGCAGGCCGGGTGGAAGTTCAATGTCCTTCGCCAACGAGTCTACCGGCCTGAGCCATTCCGGAAACCCTGTTTCGATTCCCACTTGCAGAGTTGCATCAACGCCACCGTAATTGAAGAGCACGCATTCCACTTGTGCCGGAGTGCCAACACGATTGAGCGTGTCACTCGAGCCAAAGAATTGAATCTCAACCTCCGGTCTTCGCAGCGGCTCGGCAGAGAAAGCAAGCGAACGAAGCATAATGTTTAAGCCCGCCTCAGTTGCCAATCTCAGCCCGAGATGAGCAACTTTGCCGCACCACTTTGGCTCACATCCCAGGTCAACACTATATGTGTGAATTTTACCATCGCCTCTGACTGGAAAGCAACAGCGCGTGATGTCCGCATTGCCCCTGATTGCAAACAGTATTTCCGCCTCGGTATCTTTGTCCACCGCCATTGATACAAGCGCATAACGAGTCCCTGGTCCGGCTTCAATGTCCAGTTCAGATGGAGCAAACAGGCCGGACTGAGCAAGCTTGCTGGTCATCAGCAGCCCGCGCTTGGTGACCCGCAACGGACTCAGCCCATAAGCAGTCACCCATCCATTCAGACCACTCCGGAAGTCCCACTGCAAAGATTTTTCCTGCATCACAATGTTCTCCTCTATAATATAATCGCAGCATTCTGCAATAATCTTAACTATTTATCGAGCAACAACATGCGTCGATTGTTTTCTTGCATTATTCTCCATCTCTTTTATAATAGCGATCAGCTTTCTGATCTCTGTCGTTCTGATATAAAAGGACCCCCATTTCGCCCCCATAAGCCGGATCTGGCCCAGATCCGTCTGCAAACAAAACTGCGCTCAACATCAGGATAAAGACCGCCGTTGGCCGCGAAAATCATTCGCGAAGCGTTCGATGCGCAATACCGTGATGGGGGTCGCTTTTATATGGGGCGGCAACATACAGGCACTGAATATTTCGCGTTTTATACCGTCTTTATTTTTTACGAACATTAGCGTTAATTTGATTTATTTGCAATAGAAACGGCGTGCAAACTATTTTTGCGCCACTTTTTGGCCTGGTTCAAAAAGGCCTGATTTTGGGTAACAGTGCCAACAAAGAGGTTCCCATGCGACAGTGGGATTATGAGGCCAAACAAATGTGCGAAAGATTCTGGACACTACCCCGCCGTCGCTCCAAGGGAGCTTCCTTCGTCGCCGAAGTGGCTATGGAGGACAGGATGGCAGGACAAGATGGCGAGACGACCCGGCGAAGTTCGCCATAAACAAAGATGCTCCGTGGTCCTGGTCGCCTTTGGCGCCGCCGCCAGCGGGTAAACTTGCCACGTGGAGCTTCACTAACTGCAGATGACCTAACGACTTGAAGTATTGTTCCTATACCTTCCTTCAATACCCCAAATACCAGTCATTCATGATTTCATCGGCTCTTAATGCGCGATTGTAGATCTTGACTTCATCAATCAACCCCTTGAAGTGTGACGGCCATGCCCCGGTATTGACCTGTCCAATATATAATTTTTGCGCTGACCCCCATTGCAGTGGCCCGGATGAACTTGCGGTATCCGTTAATATCAAAACACCGTCCCGGTAGCACTTCAGTGTATTAACCCCGTCATAGGTAAAGGCGACATGATGCCACCCGTCCCAGGAGAGGGGGGGCGAATATTGACACCAGTGCCAGCCTTGATTGACGGTGTTGATATGAACCGCTATTTTATTATCCCATATATCATAGCCATAAGCCCCTACCGCTCCGGCAATTCCGTTGTAGCCCGAGAAATTCGTTGTTGGCGAATAAACCCAGGCTGCCATGGTAATCGCCGTGACCTTGAAGCTGGTATTACTGCCGCAATCAACATAATTACTGCTTCCATTAACATTAACACTCAGCGCGCCATTAATCCAACCGTTGGTCCATTGCGGACTTCCCTGCAGGGTCCCGTTATTTCCTCTCCATGAAGAATCATGGGCCGTCGTCCCTGCGCCTTCATCAAGCTTCCAGCAACCCACATAATTATCCTCTTCCAGTTCAACTTTATCTATATACAAAGTGATCGCCTGCGGCGCATCCCAAGTATATATCGTGATGCATAAGGCTTCATTAGTTGCGGCGATTGTTTTTGTCACGCTGATCTTTCGCCATACACTGTTGAGTTCCGTTACCTGATTGGCATAAGTCCATCCACTTTGCGATCCGTGTAGACATATCTTAACTTTTCCCGACCCGGGTAAAGATTTCACATAAGCGCTGGCGGTATAGGTCTTTCCCTTTTTCACCTGGTAACTGACGCTGCTGTAAACACCCTCGTAATAGTTGAAACCCGGTGTGGTAACTTTCAATGATGAATTCCCTGATAGCGCATCAGAGGAAATCGCAAGCACTGTATTATGGTTTGGTAGCCAGCCGGTTGTGCCCAACTCAAAATCACCATTACAAACCGTTTTGTAATCCTTGACCTCCATAAGTTCAACTTTATCCACATTAAGCGTGATCGCCTGAGGACTTACCCATGTCAATATGGAGACGACCAATATCTCGTTATTGGTTATTGTCTTCGTCACGCTGATCTTTTGCCACTCACAGTTGATGTCCGTTACCTGATTGGCATATGTCCATCCGCTTTTCGTTCCCCACAAACATATCTTCACTTTTCCTTGCCAGGGAGTTTTTGCCACTTTCACATAAGCGCTGGCGGTATAGGTCTTTCCCTTTTCCACCTGATAGCCAATACTGCTGGAAAAACCCTCGGTAGGAACGATGCCGGGTGTGGTAACCATTAATGCGGAACCACCTAACAATGATGCTGGATATATTTCTATCATCGCAGTGTTGTATGACCGCCACCCGTTGATGCCCATTTCAAAATCACCATTACAAACCGTTTTGTAATCCTTGACCTCCACAAGTTCAACTTTATCCACATTAAGCGTGATCGCTTGAGGACTTTCCCATGTCAATATATGGACGACCAACATCTCGTTATCGGTTATTGTCTTTGTCACGCTGATCTTTTGCCACTCGCAGTTGACGTCCGTTACCTGATTGGCATATGTCCATCCGCTTTTCGTTCCCCACAAACATATCTTCACTTTTCCCTGCCAGGGAGTTTTTGCCACTTTTACATAAGCGCTGGCGGTATAGGTCTTTCCCTTTTCCACCTGATAACCGTTATAGCTGCCATAAACACCCTCGTAATAGTTGAAACCCGGTGTGGTAACTTTCAATGATGAATTCCCTGATAACGCATCGGAAGATATTGCCAGCACCGCGTTTTTGGCCGAACCCCAGGTTGTTGTGCCCAGTTCAAAACCGCTGTTCTCAACCAGGTTAATGCGCTGCCAGCCGATGCTTAACTGCATGTATCCGGCTGTCCAGCAGGATGATTGTTCTTTCAATGAGTAATCACCAATATCGGTATATAACGGATTGGTGGAGATGCATCCGGTGCCGGCGCTTGTGCCGCTGTAATTCTGATTAATGCAAAATACATCATTGTAAATGGAAACGCAGACGGCGCTGTCCAAACAAGTGATTCCCTTGTTAGCCGTTATGATGCTGTGCGTAATATTTAAGGCCGAATTATCTTTCGCCAAAATCCCCTGCTGGGCATTTCCCACCGTTATCCTTTCAATATTGGCCTGCGAATTCCCCGCCATTTCTACGGCAGTATTCTGAACCGCAAATATGCACCGCGTGATTTGAATGTTCCGCGAAGAATTCATGCTGATTCCGTTCATGCCCGTAAGCATGACATTACTAATGAGCACGTTGCTTGCTGAATTAAGCGCCACGAACCCCGTTATCCTTACCAGGTCTGGAGACGTCCCGATAAGCTCAACCCCGTCTTTCAAGACAAGGTTTTCATTATATATTCCCTTCTTCAGACGAAATACCTTTATGCCCGGCTCGGCCACGTCGATCGCATCCTGAATGCTCCTAAAGGGAGCTTCGATCGTGCCCGTTTCATTGGTGCTGTTCGGATCCACATATATTTCATCCAGATGACGAGTATAATATTTCAGGTAAATCCAATTGGATGACAAATCGTGCGCGTCCACGGCCCGGGCCCGGAAGGTGATCACATAAGGAGGCGTCGCGCCCAAAGCATAATATGATTCCAGATAATCCGTGTTTGCACTGTCCAGCGGGTGCCAAATGTTTTGATTATTGATTGAACATTCCAGCTCCGTCATTTTAACACCGTCTTCGTCGCTCGCGTTAATCATTACTTTTATCTGGCCGTTGGCACCTTCCTGAAAAGAGCCGGCACATTCCGGTAGGTCGTTAAATGCCGTCCAGCCTTTGACGCTTTCCGTATCCTGAATATAAACATAAATCCTTTGCCCGTTGGCGACCGGATTGGTGGGCGAGACCGTTAATTCCAGGCTGTTATCGCCGCTGGTCAGGGGATTAGCGGTTGAAGCCGATGGCCCCGGCACCGAGTAACTGTTCAAGCCGACATAAGCTATTCTATCGGCGGAAACCAGGGAGTTGTCTATATTGGCCGGTATTGCCTTGACATACAGGTTCGTGTTCCAGGCCGGCCCGGCGCCCTTAGCCCTCCTGAAAATATGGATGGGTGCGCTTAAGGAATTTTCGGCGCACATGTTTCTCAGGTTGATTGTGACGTGGCCGGTATCAGGATCATAAGCAATGCCGTCCTTTTTAATTACCAGGGGCCACTGCGTTCCGCCCCAGGTATCATACAGTTTGCCGCCGGGAGTCTTCATTTCATCCCTTAAAAACATATACTTGCTGGTTGAGGCC
>VSJD01000154.1 GCA_008636095.1 Kiritimatiellota bacterium
GTCTCTTTTAATTTTGTAACCTTATTCGTGAATGTAAATGTTGCCGTCGTTTCGTCATGACCATAAGGGCCGTTGAAACAATGGGCGGCCGCCAGAAGTTTGGCGCCTGTTCCAAAAGGCGCCTTTTCAAGCGGAAACGCATTATATATGGATACCTTGACATGATCCGTATCCGGATTGTTGAGCAAGATATATCCGTCATAATTTTGATAAGTATTAGTGACCGGGATATACCAGAATGTTCCACCGGAAGTTGAATCGTTCAATGCTTTCCCTTCATCCAGAAGGTTTCCGGAAGCATCGTAGCCTTGCCAATAAATCCCCAACATGGGATTATTGCCGGATAATGTTGAAATTCCTTTGGCCATGATTGAAAAATCCAGCCGCGTATTTCCAAGCCCGCTCCCGCATACTTGCGAAGCAATTCGCAATGTGTTTGAAGATACGATCCCGCCACTGCCGTCAACGCCAAGGTTTGCGGCATGGCAAGCCCGTGGGGGCGGTGAAGTTACCACCGCATACACCACCACAGACGGCACATAAGATTGTCTCACACGATTGGTAGTGATAACGGATCCTATTGTTTGATTTATATTCCACACCAAAGAAGGTATGGTTTCAAAATCTCCTTCCTGGCAAACAGGAACCCCGTTCCTGGTCAAAATAAAATTATCAACCCATATTACCCCGCTTTTTACGGTGTTTTCAATTTTGTTTTCGACATCCTGATCCTTAAAATATCTTTGGCCGGCCGGCAAATCAGCATCAATGAATGTTGCCGGATAAAGCCACTGCCACTCCCACCCCCCCGAGGGGTTAGTGTAAACATAAAACGTATAAATCGAATGGTACTTTATGTAATTATTCCCCCTATCCAACGCGGAATATTCACTCATGTATTTTTGAAAGACATTCTGCATGGGATAAGCCCCAATATCACAGTGCGCTACGTAATCATAATACCTGGTATATGAGTATTGTTCCGGCAGTTTTAAGAATACTTCTGGTGTGCCGGACGCTTCCGCCCCGGCGCTCGATTCAGTATTGGCAATTCCCCACCCCCGGCTTTGACGATTTTCCACCACACCATCCGCATTCAGATGCTCAAAATAATTTGTCTCTATCATTTGTTTAAGGAATGGATAATGACTGCCGTAGCCGGGATACAAGTAAGAACCTATTTTATTAGTGGATCCTATTCCATCCACATCAGTTCCTACCATTGGCTGGGCGCTGCCTCCATTCATCCCAAACCAATCCACCCATGGTATATCCTGAATGGATTTAAGCATTGCTCCGTTTGTGCCGCTGGTATGGGTATATGCCAGGGAATGGATCAGAATAATCTTGGGATAATTCTCGTTTTTCCATTCATACAGTTTTTTGTAGGTCAGCATGACGACTTCCCGCATCCTTTTTTCCTTTTCTGCAAGACTCAGGCCGTCATATTCATGATAGTCGTGTAAGGGAAAAAATTTACTTAAAGTATATTGTGGATTTCCTATAAATTGCGGCAATCTCCAGTAATCTTCCTGTCCTATGGCAAATATATACACCCCCCGTTCATACCTGCCTTTAATCTTAGGCTTAATATAATTTTCCAACCAAAAATCGCAGTACTTCTGCACCGTATCCAGTTCCGGTACCCATCTAATGGATCCATCATAAGTGATAAGATTTCCAATAGGATTGCCATCTTCGCCCATTAGCGCACCATAGGGAACACCCTCGCAGCTGTTGCCAGACCATGCGAAGCCCCAGTTTTGGTAATGCGGGCAAGCTACGGCCTCTTGCCATTGCATATGATTTTTATAAGAGTCAATGATCCCGTCTTCGGTCCGAGCGTGCAAATCATATATTTCGGGGTATCGCATACGCCACAGCTCCGATGTATATCTTTGAATAGAATTAATACCCGCCGCCCGCAGGGCACTTACATAGCGGGGATCTAACGGATACGGGTTGTGAATTGTAGTCACCATGGCGGCGAAAATATTATTCAGAAGAAGTCCGCCAAGCACAACTAATCCGACGGCGATTTTTTTCATGGATTTTCCTCCATCTTTTGACTTTTGCAGACACATTTCTTTTTTCTTGATCATAGTTTAATTATCGGGTACAAATTTAACCATATTATTCTGTATGCATTATTTGCCGTGATTAAATATGCTGTGTGGCATGAAAACATCTTTGAAACATCCAATTAGCATGCCGGCGCCCATTCCGGTTTTAGAAGAACAGGGATTGGATTTATGTGCCTTGGATGCGGCGCCGGCCTTGCCCGGCATTTTTTCCATATTCGCCGCGGTTGCGGCGACGGCCTTGCCCGGTAGTTTCCCGCGGCCGCTGGTGGCAAGGACAGAGTGGTTTTATTCTCTCGTGTTGGGTGGATGTTGTTATATGCAAGTGCCCGGCAAAACGCTGAGATTAAAACGCGGCGAGATGATTATTATGAGCCCGACCTGCCTGCGCGGCTACACCGGGCAAAAGGGGAGGCGGTATTATCGTATCTATTGGGCATGGCGTTCCCCGCCGCTCATTCCGTTTATTAGACCGGCAGAAGGACAATACTTGATGATTAAACTGTCGGAACAAAAGGTCAGGCGATTGCAGTTGCTCCATGCGGCTTGCCGGAAAATAGTGCGCAATATAGATCAGTTCGCACAGTTTAAATTGCTCAACATACGCATAGAAATCGACTTGCTTTTGGCGCAGACCCACGTTGCTCCCGATTTTACCGAAACTCCCGCCTTGCAATTTGCCCTGGCACGGCGCTGGATGGAAGGGCACATCACAATGCGTGATGCCATCGGCGCTCTGTGCAATTATCTGGCCATATCGCCAGCCACGCTCGATCGTTTGTTCCACCGGCAGTTGAAAATGTCGCCGGCAGTTTATTTCCAGAAGCTAAAAATGAAAAGTGCCCAAACACTGCTCCAAGCCGGAAATTCATCAGTTAAGGCCGTCGCCTATCAATTAGGTTATAAACATCCAAGCGACTTCGGTCGCGCTTATAAGCGCCACACCGGTGTTGCGCCAACCGGGCATGTTCTCAGGCGTAATTGTACGGGGAAAAAGTCGGGGGGTAGGGAAGGATAGTGCTTTAAACCCAAACAGCCGGGATAAACAACAAGAAGAATTAACCGCAAAAGAACACAAGCAGCGCAAAGATTTGGAACTACGGAAGGTGCGTGTATCGTTTTCGTCTGTCTTTTTTGCGCTCTATGCGTTCTCGCGTGGTTAAAAAATTTGGTTGCGGGTCATGCGTGGCGCTTGGTAAACATAGCCCGCGGCGGATCAATTTCGGCGTCAATTTAAGGCATGGTTAAAAACGCCGTTAAAACCGATCTGAATTCACGCGACCGCTGTTTCTGCGGAAGTCCCGTATTAATATTTTCGCCCTTTTTTGAAATGACTTCTGATCTCATAATCGGTCAAGGCGCGGTTGAAGACTTTTACATCGTCAATGGAACCTTTGAATAATCCCATGCTGACCTTGCCGATATATAAGCCGTGCAACCAGTCTGACTGCAAAGGACCGGAAGAACTGGTGACATCGGTAAAAATCAATTCGCCGTCCCGGTAGCACTTCGTGGTATTCAAGCCGTCATAGGTAAATGCAACATGGCGCCAGCCGTCCCAGGAGAGGGGCGCCGAATATTGACACCAGTGCCAGCCTTGATTGACGGTGTTAATATGGGGATACATTCGATTATTGGAAATATCCAACCCATAAGTGCCTTCCGCGCAGGCAACTTCATTCCAGCCCGAGAAATTCGTCGTGGGCGAATAGACCCAGGCTTCCATGGTAATTTCGGAAACCTTCAAGCTGGCATTTGTGCCGCAATCAATATAATCATCAATCCCGTCAAAGACAAAGGCGCCATCGCTCCACTGCGGACTGCCGTACAAGACGCCGTTATTCCCTTCCCAGGATGAATCTGTGGCCATGGATGCATTAGTTCCTTCATCAAATTGCCAGTCCCCGACCAGATTAATATTTTCTTCCCTTTCCCTGAAATGACTTCTGATCTCATAATCGGACAATGCCCGGTTAAAGACTTTGACATCGTCAATGGAACCTTTGAAAAATCCCATACTGACCTTGCCGATATATAAACCGTGCAACCAGTCTGACCGCAAAGGACCTGAAGAACTGGTGGCATCGGTAAAAATCAATTCGCCGTCCCGGTAGCACTTCACTGTATTGACCCCATCATAGGTAAACGCGACATGATGCCAACCGTTCCAGGAGAGGCGCTCCGAATATTGACACCAGTGCCAGCCTTGATTGACGGTGTTAATATGGGGATACATTCGATTATTGGAAATATCCAACCCATAAGCGCCTTCCGCGCAGGCAACTTCCTGCCAGCCTGTGAAATTCGTCGTGGGCGAATAGACCCAGGCTTCCATGGTAATTTGGGAAACCTGCAAGCTGGCATTAGTGCCGCAATCAATATAATCATCAACCCCGTCAAAGATAAAGGCATCACCGCTCCACTGTGGGCTTCCGTACAGGACCCCGTGATTGCCCCGCCATGAGGAATCTTTGGCCATGGCCGGGTTTTCTTCGTCAAACTGCCAGTACCCGACCAGATTTTCTTCTTTCAGCTGAATATCGTCCGCATAAAACGTGACGGCCTGGGCCGTATCCCAGGTTATAATATACACGCGCAATGCTTCATTGGTCTGGGTGATTGTTCTGGTCACACTTATTTTCTGCCAGCCACTGTTAAGCGCCGTTACGTTTTTGGCGTAGGTCCAGACACCGGAGGAATAAAGACATATCTTTACCCGCCCTTGTCCTTTAACATAGGCGCTGGCCGTATAAGTCTTGCCTTGCTCCACAACATAGCCGGCTACGGTCTTCAATCCTTCAAATACCCCGAGGCCCAGAGTGGTTACTTTGAGCGCGTAATCTTCAGCGAGCGAGGCGCCGGATGTTTCAAACGTTGTGGAATTGTCGTTGCAGTAGAAAGTCCAGCCTTTTGTGCCCAGTTCAAAACTGCCATTATAAAACATTTTATAATTTTGATTTTCCACTAATTCAACATTATCCGCATAAAACGTGACGGCCTGGGCCGTATCCCAGGTTAAAATGTGTACGCCCAACACTTCATAAGGCTCGGTGATTGTTCTGGTCACGCTTATTTTCTTCCAATCGCTGTTAAGCGTCGTTACGTTTTGGGCGTAGGTCCAGCCGCCGGCGACAGAATAAAGGCATATTTTCACCTGCCCCGCACCTTTAACATAGGCGCTGGCCGTATAAGTCTTGCCTTGCTCTACAAAACAGCCGGCCGCAGTCCTTAATCCTTCAAACAAGCTGATGCCCGGGGTGGTCGCTTTAAGCGCGTAATTGCCCGCGAATGACGCGGTAGATGTGCACAGCGTTGAGGGATTGGCGCTGTAGGCGGAAGCCCAGCCTTCCGTGCCCAGCTCAAACCCGAAGTTCTCAACCAGATTAATGCGCTGCCAGCCGATACTTAGCTGGCGATAGCCGGCCGTCCAACAAGACGATCTTTCTTTCAGCGCATAATAATCCGCTATATCATTATCGCTATATAATGGATTGACGGATATATCCCCCGTCCCCGCGCTGGTCCCAATATAATTCTGATTCACGCAGAATACATTGTTATAACTGGAATCGCATTGCGCGCCGCCCGAACAAACAATTCCATCGCTGGCCGTGATAATGCTGTGACTGATCTCTAACGACGAACCGTCCCCGGCCAGGATGGCCTGGTCGGCGGCGCCGATAGTTATGTTCTCAACCAGTGCGCTCGCATTGCCCGTCATTTCAATGGCCGTATTTTCCACGTCAAAGATGCAGTTGCGCATGCGAAGATTATTGGCAGCGTCAAGTTTAATTCCATTAATCCCGTTAAAAGCAATATTTTCAATCAGCACGTTATCCGCTGAACTTACGAGCGCCGCAAAATCGGCCTCGGATGCTATTATAACCAAATCCGCCGCCGCGCCGATGAGTTCAATATTATCCTTTAAAAGCAGGTTTTCCCGGTAAATTCCCTTGGCGACAAATATTTGTGTTTCGGGCCCGGCCATGTTAATCACTTTTTGAATGCTTTTAAACGGGGCACTGGCGCTTCCCGTTTCTGTGGTCACGGAACTGTTGTTGTTCACATACACTTGTGCCGCGGACCATGATGAATAGACCCAGCGCGAAGACAGGTTATATGCGTCAAGTGCCCTGACGCGGAAAGCAACCGCACAGACTGTTTTATTGAAGGTGGCCGACAAATAATCGGCATTGACGCTGGTAAGCGCATTCCAGTTGGCGCCACCATCCAGAGAATATTCCAGATCTATTCTGCTAACGCCGTTCTCATCGGCGGCCTGCGCCGTAATTTCAAGATATTCATCGCGTTCTGTAATTGAGATAAAACATTCCGGTAGATCATTAAACGCGGTCCAGCCCTTAACGGTTGGCGTGTCTTCAATATAGACGTAAATGCGCTGTCCATTGGCAACCGTGCCGGAAGGCGTGAATGTTAATTCAAGCGCGTTATCGCCGCTGGTCAGCGGGTCGTCCGTTGTTGCGCTTGGACCGGGAACCGCGTAATCCCCGGGATTATACGCAATTCTATCGGCCAGCATTAATGAATTGCGTATATTTTCAGGTTTGGCCTTGATATACATGCCGGTATCCCAGGCCGGGCCGGCATTTTTATCCCTGGCAAAGACATGAACGGGCGCACTCAAGGAGTTCTCCGCGCTAACATTCCTCACTATTATCTTAATGCGACCGGTATCGGGATCATAAGAAATGTTTTCCCCTTTGACTAACAGCGGCCACTGCAGGCCTCCCCAGATATCATAAAGCCGGCCGCCAGGTGTATGCATCTCTTCTTTCATAAACGTATATTTACTGACACAGGCGCTTTCCACCTGACCGGTAATCTTATTTGTATAAACAAAAGTGTTGGTGTCTGCGTCATATCCATATGGACCGTTAAAGCCGTGGGCCACGGCCGCAAGCCCCGCGTTTGCACTGCACCCAGCATAATTCTTCCAGTCCGTGCTGTAAATATAAACCTTGACGTAATCCACGTTATTATTAGTTATTTGGATGTAACCACTATAACTTTGATAGCTGTTCGTTACAGGCATATGCCAGAATTTGCCGTCGGGGCCGGTAGCGCTCAAGGCTTTGCCTTTTTGTAATATTACTCCACCCGAATTATAGCCCTCCCAATAAACCCCCAGCCATGGATGTACTAAGTTCCAGAATGTTGGCAGTCCTTTTGCCATGACGGTAAAATCAAGGCTGCAATTCCCCAGATTACTGCCGCAGATTTGAGCGGCAACCTGACATCCATCCGTACACAGTAACCCCCGACTGCCGTCCACACCCAACCCTTCCGCATGGGCAACGTAAGTTATCGGATTAACGGCTTTTACTAATTGGCTGTTTGTTATTTCCAATCCTTGTGAATCATAAAATTTAATCACACAGCCGCCTTGATAAGCACTGCCGCCGTTTCTAATAATATAACTTGTACAATAGTCCTTATTTGACTGGATGGCTATATCCTGATAACTGTCCATGCCCGAGCCGTTTATAAGATATGCTTTTCCCCATACATTCGTTACCTCGGAATTCGGCGACCACCCATTGTTTCCATCCTGAAACTTGCCATTGACAATCAGATTTTCAGCGGTTAACGATACCAGGTCAAAATTAACCGGGGTTGTGTCCGTAGCGGTAATTAGCATGCGCGATTTGGTCGCGCTGGCCGGGCAAAGAAACGTAAAGCCGAATCCCCCCCACGAAGAGCTTGCCCATTGTGTATAATCTTGCTGTCCAATGATCTGCTCATTGTTATAATGAATGGCGGTAACTTTAGCCGTTGCATTTGAGGCCTGGCCTTGTATTACACAATAAAAATTATAGTTTAGCCCGGGAGTTAAAACAATATCCTGGTAACAGTCGGCGCCGCCGGCCACTACGGCCGAATAACCATGATCGGTTTTGATCCAATCAGCCAGATTGCCCTGCCAGGCTACGATCTGGTCTTCAGTTGTTAATTCAAAGCCGCCATTCACTATTTTTTCGCTTTCAGAAACCTTGATATCCGTAAACAAGTGACGTCCAATCCCTTCGGATGTTTTCAAAAATATTCTAGCGGTCTTGCCATTGGCGGGAGATTGAAAGCTAATTTTCGTCGCCATATCCTTTATGCCCCTTATCTCCCAGGCGCTTGGAACTACATTTTCAAAATCGCCTTCCCGGGAAATTTCCTCCCCGGCTTTTTTTAAACTAAAATTATCCACATAAAGTTTCCCGGTTTGACACCGAATTTCTATTTCCTCGTCGATCTGGTTGTCGGTATGGTACCTGGCGCCGGCCGGCAAATCATTATCAACAAAAGTCGACGGATAATGCGAGAGCGACGCCCAATTTCCAACGGGCTTATTCATCGGTGTTGTATAGTCCATGTATATGGAATGATATTTTATATAGTTATGCCCCCGATCCAGGGCGGAATACTCACTCATAAATTTCTGGAAAACAGATGCTCCTGCGGGAGAAAATACAGGAATCTCATGCTCGTAATACCTTGTGTCCGCGTATTGTGCGGGCAGTTTTAAATACTGCTGCTGGGTGCCGGGCGCTGCGGTCAGATTGGCGGCTTCCCCATGGCCCATTCCCCAGCCCCGGCTTTGGCGTGTCTCTACGGTCCCGTCATAATTGGTATGTGCAAAGTTGTCCGTTTCTATCATCTGCTTGAATACCAAGTAATGACTCCCGTTTGCCAACGCATCGGCGCCGGTCAAAGAATAAGTGCCGCCTCCGTTTATTCCAAACCAGTCCACCCAGGGTATATCCCGGACACATTTCAGCATGTTTTCATTTGAATGATGATATGCCCAATCTATTGTAAAAATCATCTTGGGATAATTTTTATTTTTCCATTCATACAGTTTTTTGTGGGTATCTTCAACAATATCCCGGATATTCGCCAATTTCTCTTCCTCGCTCAGGCCCGCAAATTCATGTTTATCATGATAAGGAAAAATTCTAGCCAAGGTTGTCGGAGTATCGTAAATTCTCCAGTAGCTTTCCGCGGCCAATGAAAACATGTAAATCCCCTGCTCATACCTGCTCTTGAGCATGGGTTTTATGTAATTTTCAAGCCAGAAATCGCAGTAGGCCTGGACAGTGCTCAACTCATCAATTAACCCGATGATGTTTCCTTTATTATCATACTTAAACGCCCCCACGGGCATCTTGCCCTGGAAGTAGATGTCACTAACCCTTATCATTAATTGCATGTGATTTTTATGGATATTAGCCATGGGCATTTCCCCCGTTCCATTATTCACCTCATTATACACCTCATTATAACGCATGCTGGGCATGGTGTCGTATTTCACTGGTCTTTGAAATAAACGAATCCCCATATCTTTCAGGCTGGCCAGATAACGCGGATCTAAATTAATTTGTTGAACGCTTATCATGCCGCCAAAAGAGGTCTGAAGCAGCATTCCGAATAATAATGCCGTGATTAACATTGGTTGCAGATTGGTTTTCATGGATTTTATCCCCTTTCTTCTTAAAAATTATCGTTACCGTGGCAGGCTCTATCGCGTTGCGTTTAAGTAAAGTAATGGGCCCGTTATTGGGGGGAGACGATTGCAGGCTTCAATGTTGTCGTTCCCGCGAAAGCGGGAGTCCAGCATCAGTATTGAATGTTTCTGGATTCCCGAGCCTACTCTGCCGAAGTAAAGCCTTCTGGCTACGAAGGCCGGGTCAGGTCGGGAATGATCGAAAATATTCAGCCCCCCCAATAACTAACGCATTACTAATGCAAGCTCCTTTCTTCTTGACTTCAAGATAATCATCCGGCATAAATAAATCAGCATTATTCTAGTGGGATAAATCGTCATGACTAAATATCCTGTGCGGTATGAAAACACCCTCGAAATATCCAATTAGCCTGCCGGCTCCCATTCCGGTTTTGAAACCATTACA
>VSJD01000299.1 GCA_008636095.1 Kiritimatiellota bacterium
GGAACAGGGTTTGGATTTATGTAAGCTGGATGCGGCGCCGATCTTGCCCGGCATTTTCTCTATATTCGCCGCGGTTGCGGCGCCGGCCTTGCCCGGTAGTTTTCCGCAGCCGCTGGCGGCAAGGACAGAGTGGTTTTATTCTCTCGTGTTGGGAGGGTGTTGTTATATGCATGTGCCCGGCAAAGTGCTGAGATTTAGACGCGGCGAGGTGTCTATTATAAGCCCGGGATGCCTTCATGGCTATACCGGGCAGAAGGGCAAGCGGTATTATCGTATCTTCTGGGCGTGGCGTTCCCCGCCGCTCATTCCGTTTATTAAACCGGAAGAAGGACAATACTTGATGATTAAACTGTCGGAACAAAAGATCAGGCGATTGCAGTTTCTCCATGCGGCTTGCCGGAAAATAGTGCGCAGCATGGACCAGTTCACACAGTTTAAATTGCTCAACATACGCATGGAAATTGACTTGCTATTGGCACAGACCCGCGTTGCTCCCGATTTTACCGAAACTCCCGCCATGCAATTTGCCCTGGCACTGCGCTGGATGGAAGACCACCTGACAATGCGTGATGCTGTCGGCGTTTTGTGCAAGTATTTGGCCATATCGCCGGCCACGCTCAACAGGTTGTTCCACCGGCAGTTGAAAATGTCGCCGGCAGTTTATCTCCAGAAGCTAAAAATGAAAAGCGCCCAAACACTGCTCCAAGCCGGAAATTCATCAGTTAAGGCAATCGCCTATCAATTAGGTTATAAACATCCATACGACTTCAACCATGCTTATAAGCGCCACACCGGTGTTGCGCCAACCGAGCATGTTCTCAGGCATAATTGTGCGGGGAAGAAATCTGGGGGTAGGGAAGGATGGCGCCTTAAACCCAAACAGCCGGGATAAACAACAAGAAGAATTAACCGCAAAAGAACACAAGCAGCGCAAAGATTTGGAACTACGGAAGGTGCGTGTATCGTTTTCGTCTGTCTTTTTTGCGCTCTATGCGTTCTCGCGTGGTTAAAAAATTTGGTTGCGGGTCATGCGTGGCGCTTGGTAAACATAGCCCGCGGCGGATCAATTTCGGCGTCAATTTAAGGCATGGTTAAAAACGCCGTTAAAACCGATCTGAATTAACACAGGCGCTGTTTCTGCAGAAGCCCCTCATTAATATTTTCGCCCTTTTTTAAAATGACTTCTGATCTCATAATCGGTCAAGGCGCGGTTGAAGACTTTTACATCGTCAATGGAACCTTTGAATAATCCCATGCTGACCTTGCCGATATATAAACCGCCCACCCAGTCCGCCCACTGCAAGCTACCGGAAGAACTGGTAACATCGGTAAAAATTAAATCGCCGTCCTGGTAGCACTTCACGGTATTGACCCCATCATAGGTAAAGGCGACATGATGCCACCCATCCCAGGAGAGAGGCTCCGAATATTGACACCAGTGCCAGTCTTGATTGACGGTGTTAATATGGGGATATATTCTGTTATTGCTAATATTCAAACCATACGCACCTTCCGCGCAGGCAACTTCCTGCCAACCTGGGAAATTCGTCGTTGGCGAATAGACCCAGGCTTCCATGGTAATTTCGGAAACTTTCAAGCTGGCATTGGTGCCGCAATCAATATAATCATCAATCCCGTCAAAGACAAAGGCGCCATCGCTCCACTGCGGACTGCCGTACAAGACGCCGTTATTCCCTTCCCAGGATGAATCGGTTGCCATGGATGCATCACCTTCTTCAAATTGCCAGTCCCCGACCAGGTTGATACTTTCTTCCCTTTCCCTGAAATGACTTCTGATCTCATAATCGGTCAAGGCCCGGTTGAAGATTTTCACGTCGTCAATGGAACCTTTGAATAATCCCATGCTGACCTTGCCGATATATAAACCGCCCACCCAGTCCGCCCACTGCAAGCTACCGGAAGAACTGGTAACATCGGTAAAAATTAAATCGCCATCCCGGTAGCACTTCACGGTATTGACCCCATCATAGGTAAAGGCGACATGATGCCAGCCGTTCCAGGTGAGGGCGCTTGGATATGCACACCAGTGCCAGCCTTGATTGACGGTGTTAAGATGAACCCGCATTATATTATTATTTATATCCAAACCATAAGCTCCTTCCGCGCAGGCAATTTCCTTCCAACCCGGAAAATTTGTCGTCGGTGAATAGACCCAGGCTTCCATGGTAATCTTGGAAACCTTCAAGCTGGCATTTGTGCCACAATCAATATAATCATCAACCCCGTCAAAGATAAAGGCATCACCGCTCCACTGCGGGCTTCCGTACAGGACCCCGTGATTGCCCCGCCATGAGGAATCTTTGGCTATGGCCAGGTTTTCTTCGTCAAACTGCCAGTACCCGACCAGATTCTCTTCTTTCAACTTAATATCGTCCGCGTAAAACGTGACGGCCTGGGCCGTATCCCAGGTTAAAATATATACACCCAACGCTTCATCAGGCTGGGCAATTGTTCTGGTCACGCTTATTTTCTGCCAGCCGCTGTTAAGCGTCGTTACGTTTTGGGCGTAGGTCCAGCCGGCGGCGGAATAAAGACATATCTTCACCCGCCCCGCTCCTTTAACATAAGCGCTGGCAGTATAAGTCTTGCCTTGCTCCACAACATAGCGGGCCGCGGTCGGGGTGGTCATCAATCCTTCCAAAACGCTGATGCCCGGAGTAGTTACTTTGAGCGCGTAATCTTCAACGAGAGAGGTGTCGGATATTTCAAGCGTTGCGGGATTGTTGGCTTTGTAGGAAACCCAGCCTTTTGTGCCCAGTTCAAAACCGCCGTTATAAAGCATTTTATAATTTTGATTTTCCATTAATTCAACATTATCCGCATAAAACGTGACGGCCTGGGCCGTATCCCAGGTTAAAATCCACACGCCCAACACTTCATTGGGCTGGGTGATTGTTCTGGTCACGCTTATTTTCTGCCAGCCGCTGTTAAGCGTCGTTACGTTTTTGGCGTAGGTCCAGCCGCCAGCCCCGGAAAAAAGGCATATTTTCACCCGCCCTTGTCCTTTAACATAGGCGCTGGCGGTATAAGTCTTGCCTTGCTCCACAAAACAACCGGCCGGGTTCCTGAATCCATCAAACAACTGGATGCCCGGGGTGGTCACTTTGAGCGCCTTATTGCCCGCGAATGATGCGGTAGACACCTCAAGCGTTGCGGGATTGTCACTGCGGGCGGAAGCCCAGCCTTCCGTACCCAGCTCAAACCCGAAGTTCTCCGTCAGGTTAATACGCTGCCAGCCGATACTTAACTGGCGGTAGCCGGCCGTCCAACAAGATGATCTTTCTTTCAGCGCATAATAATCCATTATATCATTATCGCTATATAACGGATTGACGGATATATCCCCCGTCCCCGCGCTGGTCCCAAAATAATTCTGATTCACGCAGAATATATTGTTATAACTGGAATCGCATTGCGCACCGCCCGAACAGACAATTCCGTCGCCGGCCGTGATGATGCTGTGATTGATATCTAACGACGAGCCGTCCCCGGCCAGGATGGCCTGGTCGGCGGCACCGATAGTTATGTTCTCAACCAGCGCGCTCGCATGGCCCGTCATTTCAATGGCCGTATTCTCCACGTCAAAGATGCAGTTGCGCATGCGGGTATTATTGGCGGAGTCGAGTTTGATTCCGTTGATTCCGTTAAAAGCAATATTTTCAATCAGCACATTATCCGCTGAACTTACGCGCGCCGCAAAATCAGCCTCGGATGCTATTATAACCAAATCCGCCGCCGCGCCGATTAGTTCAATATTATCCTTTAAAAGCAAGTTTTCCCGGTAAATTCCTTTGGCGACAAATATTTGTGTTTCGGGTCCGGCCATGTTGATGGCTGTTTGAATGCTTTTAAACGGGGCGCTGGCGGTTCCCGTTTCTCCGGTCGCGGCACTGTTGTTGTTCACATACACTTGCGCCGCGGACCATGATGAATAGACCCAGCGTGAAGACAGGTTATATGCGTCAAGCGCCCTCGCTCGGAAAGCAACCGCACAGACTGTTTTATTGAAGGTGGCCGACAAATAATCGGCATTGACGCTGGTAAGCGCATTCCAGTTGGCGCCGCCATCCAGAGAATATTCCAGCTCTATTCTTTTGATGCCGTTCTCATCGGCGGCTTGCGCCGTAATTTCAAGATATTCATCGCGTTCTGTAATTGAGATAAAACATTCCGGCAGATCGTTAAACGCGGTCCAGCCTTTGACGGTTGGTGTGTCTTCAATATAGACATAAATGCGCTGTCCATTGGCAACCGTGCCGGAAGGCGTGAATGTTAATTCAAGCGCGTTATCGCCGCTGGTCAGCGGGTCGTCCGTTGTTGCGCTTGGACCGGGAACCGCGTAATCCCCGGAATTATACGCGATTCTATCGGCCAGTATTAATGAATTGCGTATGTTTTCAGGTTTGGCCTTGATATACATGCCGGTATTCCAGGCCGGGCCGGCATTTTTATCCCTGGCAAAGACATGAACGGGCGCGCTCAAGGAGTTCTCCGCGCTAACATTCCTCACTATTATCTTAATGCGACCGGTATCGGGATCATAAGAAATGTTTTCCCCTTTGACTACCAGCGGCCATTGCAGGCCTCCCCAGACATCATAAAGACGGCCGCCCGGTTTATGCATCTCTTCTTTCATAAACCTATATTTACTGCTATATGCGCTTTCCGCCAGACTGGTAATCTTGTTGGTGAAAACAAAAGTGTTGGTGTTTTCTTCATATCCATATGGACCGTTAAAGCAGTGGGCCACGGCCATGAGCCCCGCGTCGGTGCTGTACCCGGCATAATTCTTCCAGTCCGTGCTGTAAATATAAACCTTGACGTAATCTACGTTATTATTAGTTGTTTGGATGTAACCACTATAGCTTGCATAGCTTTCCGTTACAGGCATATGCCAGAATTTGCCATCGGGGCCAGCCAAACTTAAGGCTTTGCCTTTTTGCAACAGGCCTCCAACCGAATTATAGCCCTCCCAATAAACCCCCAGCCACACGGGGGATTTACTGTATGTTTTGCCCCCTTTTGCCATTACGGTAAAATCAAGGCGGCAATTCCCCAGATTACTGCCGCAGATTTGAGCGGCAACCTGACATCCATCCGTACACAGTAACCCCCGACTGCCGCCTACACCCAACCCTTCCGCGTGGGCAACGTAAGTTTTCGGATTAACGGCTTTTATTAATTGGCTGTTTGTTATTTCCAATCCTTGTGAATCATAAAATTTAATCACACAGCCGCCTTGATAAGCACTGCCGCCGTTTCTAATAATATAACTTGCGCTATAGTCCTTATTTGACTGGATGGCTATATCCTGATAACTGTCCATGTCCGAGCCGTTTATAAGATAGGTTGTTGCCCCGTTAGTTACCATCTCGGAATCCGGCGACCAGCCGTTTTTTCCATCCTGAAACTTGCCATTAACAATCAGATTTTCAGCGGTTAACGATGCCAGGTCGAAATTAACCGGGGTTGTGTCCGTAGCGGTGATTAGCATGCGCGATTTGGTCGCGTTGGCCGGGCAAAGGAACGTAAAGCCGAGTCCCCCCCACGATGGAGACGTGTTTGCCCATTTTGTATAATCTTGCTGTCCAATGATCTGCTCATTGTTATAATGGATGACAGTAACTTTAGCCGTAGCTTGTGAGTCCTGCCCTTGTATTACACAATAAAAATTATAGTTTAGCCCGGGAGTTAAAACAATATCCTGGTAACAGTCGGCGCCGCTGGCCACTACGGCCGAATAACCCTGATCGGTTCTGACCCAATCAACCAGATTGCCCTGCCATGCTACGATCTGGTCTCCGGTTATTAATTCAAAACCGCCATTCACTATTTTTTCGCTTTCATAAACCTTGATGTCCGTAAACAAATGACGCCCCGTCCCTTCGGATGTTTTTAAAAATATTCTGGCGGTCTTGCCATTGGCGGGAGATTGGAAACTAATTTTCGTCGCCATATCCTTTATGCCTCTAACCTCCCAGGCGCTTGGAACTACATTTTCAAAATCGCCTTCCCGGGAAATTTCCACCCCGGCTTTTTTCAAACTGAAATTATCCACATAAAGTTTTCCGCTTAGTATTTGCTTTTCTATCAGTTCATCAACCTGGTTGTCGGCATGGTACCTGGCGCCGGCGGGCAAATTATTATCAAAAAAGGTTGTCGGATAAAGCAATTGCCAAAGCCAATTCTGTTCGGACGAATTAATTCTCGGATATACATTTATTGGGGAATGATATTTTATGTAGTTATTCCCGCGATCAAGGGCGGAGTACTCGCTCATAAATTTCTGAAAATTATTCAATAATCCAGGCTGAATCTCGTGATCGTAATACCTTGTGTCCGCGTATTGTTCAGGCAGTTTCAGATACTGTTGCGGGGTGCCGGGCGTTGCGTCCGACACGCTGGTTTCCCCATTGCCGCATCCCCAGCCTCGGCTCTGGCGTGTCTCTATGGTCCCGTCATAATTGGTGTATGCAAAATTGTCCGTTTCGATCATCTGCTTGAATATTGGGTAATGATATCTGCCGCCTCCCGGTCCAAACGGATTGGTTCCGATCATAGGTTCAGGACCGCCTCCGTTCGTAAAAAACCAGTCTACCCAGGGAATATCCCGGACACATTTCAGCATATTTTCAGTTGAATGAGTATATGCCCAGGCTATAGAAAAAATCATCTTGGGATAATTTTCGTTTTTCCATTCATACAGTCTTTTGTGGGTATCTTCAACAATAGCCCGGATTCGCACCTCTTTCGCCGCATCGCTCAGGCCCTCAAATTCATGAAAATCATGGTATGGAAAAAGTTTAGTCAAATTTACCTGCGTATCGTAAATTAGCCAGTAGCTTTCCGCGGCCACGCCAAACAGGTAAATCCCCTGCTCATACCTGCTCTTGAGCATGGGCTTCATGTAATTTTCAAGCCAGAAATCGCAGTAGGCCTGGACGGTGTTCAGCTCATCAATTACCCCTGTGATGTTTCCTTTGTTATCATACTTAAGCGCCCCTATAGGTGTTGATGATCCTCCTCTTCCCCAGCCCTTGTGATAGATGTCATTAAACCTTATCGTCAATTGCATGTGGTTTTTATAGATGTCAGCCAATCTTTCTGCGGGAAATTCCGCCTGATTGGCATGACTGATGTTATACGCTTCATCATAACGCATGCTGGGAATTTCGCGCACCACCTGTCTTTGAAAAAAACGAATTCCCATATCCTTCAGGTTGGCCAGATAACGTGGATCAAAATCAAGCTGCTGAGCGCTTACTATGCCAAAAGCGGTCTGAAACAGCATCCCGAATAATAATGCCGCGATCAATATTGGCCGTGCGTTTTTTTTCATGGATTTTCCTCCATCTTTTGACTTTTGCAGACACATTCTTTCTTCTTGATCATAGTTTAATTATCGGGTATGAATTTAACCATGTTATTCTGATAGCATCAATTGCCATGATTAAATATGCTATGTGGCATGAAAGCATCTTTAAAACATTCAATCAGCCTGCCGGCTCCCATCCCGGTTTTGGAACCATTACAGAAACAGGAATTGGATTTATATGCCTTGGATGCGGCGCCGGCCTTGCCCGGCATTTTTCCCTTATTCGCCGCGGTTGCGGCGCCGGCCTTGCCCGGCAGTTTTCCGCGGCTGCTGGTGGCAAAAACAGTGTGGTTTTATACGCTCGTGCTGGGGGGATGTTGTTATATGCAAGTGCCCGGCAAAACGCTGAAATTAAAACGCGGCGAGATGATTGTTATGAGCCCGGCTTGCCTGCGCTGCTACACCGGGCAAAAGGGCAAGCGGTATTATCGCATCTTCTGGGCCTGGCGTTCCCCGCCGCTCATTCCGTTTATTAAACCGGAAGAAGGACAATACTTGATGATTAAACTGTCGGAACAAAAGATCAGGCGATTACAGTTGCTCCATGTGGATTGCCGGAAAATAGTGCGCAATATAGATCAGTTTGCACAGTTTAAACTGCACAACATCCGCAGGGAAATTGACTTGCTTTTGGCACAGACCCACGTTGCTCCCGATTTTACCGAAACTCCCGCCTTGCAATTTACCCTGGCACTGCGCTGGATGGAAGGGCACATCACAATGCGTGATGCCATCGGCGCTCTGTGCAAGTATCTGGCCATGTCGCCGGCCACGCTCGATCGTTTGTTCCACCGGCGGTTGAAAATGTCTCCGGCAGTTTATCTCCAGAAGCTAAAAATGAAAAGCGCCCAAACATTGCTCCAGTCCGGAAATTCATCAGTTAAGGCCATCGCCTATCAATTAGGTTATAAACATCCAAACGACTTCAGCCGCGCTTATAAGCGCCACACCGGTGTTGCGCCAACCGAGCATGTCCCTTTCATTCCTCAGGGTTGAATGTTGTGATACGCTTCATATCGAAAGCGAAGAGCAAAACAGGGAATACAAAGCAAACCTAAATGAGGGTATAATATTATGGCTGCTCGACAGGCCGGTCCACCAAAGACGCTGCTCCCCTTTTCGCAACGCCGCAGGCGCCTGTTGCTGGATTTCCATAACCCGGCGGGTATCCCTGATATCGGCACGGAGTTCGACCCGAAGAACTTTGCTGATACGCTGGCCGCAGCCGGTTTCGATTCGGTCATCGTGCATGCGAAGGATTCGCACGGGTACTGTTACTACCCAACCACCGTGGGAACCCGGCATCCCGGCCTGCAGCGTGATTTGCTCGGGGAGATGGTGGATGCCTGTCATACCCGCAACATCGCGATCGGGTCCTATGTCTCCGCCGGGTGCTCCGACCTGGCCGATCCGGCATGGCTGCAGGTGGATGCCAAGGGTAAGCCGCGCAGTTTCGCTGAGCAGGGCGGTTATTCAATGGTCTGCCTGAACAGCCCATTCATCGAACAAAACGTCCTGCCGATCACCCGCGAGTTGCTGGGACGGTATCCGGTTGATGCTATCTGGTATGACCTGCTCTTTTTTTTCGACGAGGGGTGCCATTGTGCGTACTGCCTGGAGCGGATGCGGCGTCATGGCCTGGATCCGAAGGATCCGCGGGATATCCGCCGGCATATGCGTGACAGCATCGGCGAGTTCGTCCTGAAGACACGACGACTGGCCGATCAGCTTCGTCCCGACATCGAGATGGCTTACAACGGTCTCTCCGTGCATGAGAGACCGGCTGGACTGGATATGGCCGCCTATGTGGATATAGAAGCATTGGCGACGGGCGGCTGGGGGTATTTCTATTTTCCGTCCAAAGCGCGTTATCTGCGTACCCTCGGGAAACCGGTGACCGGCATGACCGCGGCGTTCCATGACAGCTGGGGTGATTTTGGTTCGCTTAAGTCCCGTGCACTGCTCGAATACGAATGCTATACCTTCCTGGCCGCCGGATCGGCCGTCGCGATCGGCGACCAGCTTCCCCCGCGCGGGCGATTGGAGGCGGCGCGCTATGCGCGCATCGGCGAGGTGCTGAATCCCATCGCCGCACTTGCCCCTTGGCTGACCGACGCCAAGCCGCTGGCCGAGGCGGCCATCGTGCTCTACCCGCTTGCGCAAGGGCAATTCCCCGATGGCGCCTGGGCCGGAGCGAACAAGCTGTTGATGGAAGGACGGGTGCAATTCGACAGCGTGGATGTCGAGGCGGATTGGAGTCACTATCGCCTGCTTATCTTCCCTGATCATGCCCATGTCACTGACGCGGTGAAGGCCAAAGTAGCCGGATATCTTGCCGGCGGCGGCGCGGTACTGGCGAGCGGTGATGCCTGGGCAGTCCTCCCGGAAGGCATCATTGCCAAACAGCAGGAAATCGGTGGTCCGGCTTATCTGCAGGTGCATGGTGCGTGGGCTGGCGCCGTGCCGGAAATGCCGCATGTGGTGAAGAAAGGCATCCGTCGAATTAGCGCGCCCGGTGCGCAGGTGCTGGCAACGGTTGTCGAATCCTATCCGCGGGTGGGGGACAAGTGCTTCTACTCCAGCCCGCAGATGCCCTATACACAGGCGACGGATCGTCCGGCGATCATTCGCCAGGGATTGGTGGTCTATCTGGCCGCGCCGCTCTTCCGTGAATACTGGGAGTCCGGTTACGGGGTGCACCGGCAAATTCTTGCCGGTGCCGTAAGCCTGCTGCTGCCGGAGCCGCTTACGAAGAGCAGCATGCCGCTTGCCTGGGAACAGGCGGTGCTGGCGCAGGGAGACCACCGCCTGGTCAACGTCATCGTGCCGTTCACCTCGGTGCGCCATGAGCCCGTCGCGCAGATCGAGGAATGGCCTGCCACTGTGGGCATCACCATCGGCGTACGCGGGCACTTTAACGGCGCCTGCCTGGCGCCGTCTAAAAAACCCTTGAGCTGTACCCGGGATGGTCTCTATACGATTGCCGAACTACCGCCGGTGGAAGGTCCGTGCGTGGTGATCTTCGAGTGAGGCATCGTGCCATTGTGCGGGATTTACAGCTCGCGGCAACGTCACGAAACCCAATGCTGGCGTGGTTTCTGTCAGCATCAGGGCTGTTCCTGACTCTGGAGGGAGGTTGTGATTTACCTGCGGCTGTTCACTTGAAGTTGATTTATGTCATTCCGTGCACAGAGAAAAAGGAATTGCACATACAATACTTTGCGCGTATATTTAATCATAGCTCAACCGTATGGACAGAAGGATAAAATCATGGAACTAACTCTGCCACTCACGCGAATGACGACTTCAGATAAACTCCGGGCGCTGGAGAAGATTTGGGACGACCTTTCCCGAACATCAGAGAACGTCCCATCCCCGTCATGGCACGCCGACGTGCTACAAGCCCGGCAGAAACGCCTTCAGAATGGCTCGTCACGCTTCACAGAATGGACTGAGGCAAAACGCACGATCCGAAACCGTGTCAAATGAGAATCGAGATTCTGGGTGGGGTTCAGCAGGATTTGATAGACGGTTTCCGGTTCTACGAAAATCAAGCAGTAGGGCTTGGCGATTACTTTCTTGACTCCCTTTTCTCGGACATCGATTCATTACATCTCTATGCCGGCGTTCATGTTTTGCAATTCGGATATTACCGACTTCTCTCCAAGCGATTCCCCTTCGCGATATACTATCGTGTCAAGGCCGAAACCATCTTTGTTCATGCCGCACTGGACTGCCGACGTGATCCGGCACGGATTCAGAAACGGTTGACATAATCCCGAACCCATGCAGGTGACGGCGCCATAGCACCGCGCCTGATGGGTGTCGTGTTCGGCACAAAGGAGATGGTATGTATGAAGCTTTAGGCGGTGGTACTCTATTCGTCAGACGGATGGAGTAGACAGGTTGCAGGCTGAATCAGCCATGTGAGGCGCCTGCCCGCGATGCTACGCAAAGCAGGCGGGTTGACCTCGTAAAGGAGATTAGTCAGACCTGTAACTGGAGCGCCACCATAAGGGACAACCTGTGAGGGTTGATCACCTTGGATAGGAGTTTGGTGACCGCCGGAAAGCACGTCTACTTCGTCGTCGCAACAAACAAGAGAGGAGGCGGCGATGAAGAGGTATTTGGGAGTTGATTTGCATCGGAACTGTTTCACGGTGTACACACGGCAGGAAGACGGGAGCGGAGCAAGCCGGGAGTGGTCAATTCGGAGTTTGAAGGCGTTTGCCCAGACGGTGACCGCGAATGACGCGGTGGC
>VSJD01000195.1 GCA_008636095.1 Kiritimatiellota bacterium
GCAACAATCTCTCCCGCTTTATTCAAAACGCATACCTGATGTTTTTTGTCTCCCAAATCCATCCCGATCGTGATACCTTTTTTCATGGCTGGTCTCCTTATGCGTTATGGCCTACCAAGGCCGTTTTAACTTTGAGCGTGATTATATCACAGCTCGCAGATAGGGAGATCAGCCTTCTCATTTAACCTTTGCGGTTAATAATCTGAACATCTATAGTGGTGAATAGATAGGGGTGAATTTATTAAACGATTGTTACGCAAAATTAGTCGCGTCCTGTTACGCACGTCCACGTCCAACAAGCCTGTCGTTCCGTCAGTTCCTTCGACAGTGGGGCATGCCCCCCCCGCCCCCGCCGGGGTGGTTTTGTCCAAGGGGGCGCCTGCTCGCGCCACCATGGCCGCGCGCCCTGGTTTGTCGCATGCCCTTCCAATATCCCGCGTCGGTGCGGCTACGCATGCCAGTGCGGCTGCGCACGCCGGTGCGGCTGCGCACGCCGGTGCGGTTACGCACCCCTGGACGGTGGACCGGTTTAAGGTTCCCCCCGTGGAAGGGAAGACCCGTTTTCACGATATGAAACTGCCGGTGGAGCTCATGCACGCCGTCGCCGATCTCGGGTTTTCCTATTGCACGAGCGTGCAGGCGCTGGCTTTGCCGCCGACGCTGGATGGGAAAGACGTTGCCGGCCGCGCGCAGACCGGTACGGGCAAGACGGCGGCCTTCCTGATTGCCATTTTTACGCACTTCTTGCGCCATCCGTTGCCGAAAACTTTGGGAAATGGAACGCCCCGCGCCCTGATCCTGGCGCCGACCCGCGAACTGGCCATCCAGATTCATAAGGATTCACAAGATTTGGGGAAATATTGTCCTTTCCACGTGGCGGTTGTCTATGGCGGCATGGATTACCGTAAACAGCAAACAGAGTTGGCCCAAAACCGGATTGACCTGGTGGTGGCGACGCCGGGACGCCTGCTGGATTTCAAATCCAAGGGCATCCTGCATCTTAACCACGCTGAAATCCTGATCGTGGACGAGGCCGACCGCATGCTGGATATGGGCTTCATCCCGGATGTACGCCGGATTGTGTACAGTTTGCCGCCCAAACATCGGCGCCAGACGATGCTTTTCAGTGCCACACTCACCGAGGATATTATGCGGCTGGCTTCGGCCTGGATGGTGGACCCGGTCATGGTGACCGTGGAACACGAAAAAGTCACCGTGGATGCCATTGACCAGAAAGTATATATGGTGTCTGCTCGTAATAAGCTGGCCCTGCTCATTAGCGTGCTGCGCAACGAGCCGGTCAAGCGCGTGCTGGTCTTTCGTAACCGGCGCGATGGCGTGGATCGGCTGACACGCAAACTAACCGACTATGGCATACCATGTGCGCCGCTTTCCGGCGATGTGCCCCAGGATAAGCGCCTCCGCATTCTGGAAGCGTTCCGTGCCGGCCGTGTCAAGGTGGTGATCGCAACGGACGTCGCCGGCCGCGGCATTCATGTGGAGGGGATCAGTCACGTCATTAATTATGATGTGCCCTACGAGGCGGAAGACTACGTGCATCGGATCGGGCGCACCGGCCGGGCCGGCGCGCTGGGAACCGCCATCACGTTTGCCTGCGAGGAGGGTTCGTTTAATATGCCGGCCATCGAAACATTTATCGGGCGGAGTTTGCCCTATACGCAACCGGAGGTAGCGTGGTTGAATCTGCCGCCGTTGCCCGCGCACCCGTCCCCGGTGGCGGCCGATCACGGGCCAAGCGTACCGGCTTTCCGCCGGCCGTCCGATGCTACTCTGCGAAGTCAAGCGTCTTCGCTACGAAGCACGAGTCGTCATGGGCGCCCGCCGCCCCGGGGCGGGTCCCGGGGTTCGGGTGGATCGCGTTTCGGCCGATCCGGGCCGCGCCGCTGAAATGACAAGCTTTCACCCTCCTAAGGTGGGTTAATTTCCCCGCCAGGCCCACAAGGCAATCGCGATGGCCGTGGCCGCATTGAGCGATTCAATCCCGTTGGTCATCGGAATGGAAACCCGCCGGCAATACCGCCGTAATGCCTCCGGTAACCCAAGGCCCTCCGTTCCGGCCACCAGTCCGTAGCAAGCGGGGTGCTTCACTTTATCAAGCGGCGCGCTATCCATGTCGAGTGCAAAGAGCGGCACTGTTTTGATGGCGGTCAACTCGGCCAGGTCAGGTCCCGATTCCAACCGGATTTTCCAGGCGGCCCCTGCTGAGGCGCGTACAGCCTTGGGCAGAAAGGGACAGGCCGCTTCCCGCAACAGCACGACCCGTGCCGCGCCCAACCCGGCGGCGGCGCGTATGGCGCCGCCCACGTTTTCGGGGTCGCCAAATGGAATAAACAACGTGCATCCGGCCGGCCAGGGTGCCGTTGGTTGAAATACCGGGAGATCAGGCAGACGCAAGGTCAACAGAATTCCCGGGGCCCCGAACACGTTCACGTTCCGAAACAGTTTTTTATCCAGCAGTATCCATTGAGTGCCGGTGAGCGATGGCGGGGGGGGGGGCAGGTCAGGGGTTGAAATCCAGGCGCCTATAGCCTGGCTCTGTTGTTGCACGGCTTCGGCTGTGAGTTTTGGTCCCGCGACCAGGCATTCGCCGTGCTTGCGGATGCCATGGGCCGTTTGCAAGGCCAGTAGTTTTTTATAGACCGGATTATCGGCGCTGTGAATAATCGGTGGTGGACGGGTATTCATATGAACGTAAGAGGGTATGGGAGTAAGGGTGTATGGGTGTACGAAATAAAGTCTTTGCTCCCATACGTCCATACTCCCATACACCCATACCTTTCTTACTTACATCTGTCCGACCATGTCTTCTTCCGCCCGGCGCAGGATCGTGACCATGGCGTTAGCCGACTCCGCCTCGCGGAGTTGGAGCAGGACTTTCGTCTGCTTGCTCAGCATGCACAGGCGTGCCAGCACGTGCAGGTGCAGACGATCGTCCTGACAGCCGATCAGGAAAAACAAGTCGGTCCGGTTCCCGTCCGGCGCGCCAAAGGGCACGGGATGGATGGCCCGGCCAATACTGATAAACGAATTCACAACCATGTACGGATCATGGCTGCGGGGATGCAGGAGCGCAATGCCGTCGGACAGCGCCGTGGAGCACAAGCGCTCCCGTTCTACCAGGCTTTGCAAAAAATCGCGTGGATTGCTCACGTTTCCGGCGCGGTCGGCCAGCGCCACCATGTCGCGAAGCACGGAGGATTTGGTCTTGGATGTCAGCGCCGGTTCGATAGCCTCCGGGTGGACAAGCGCCGCCATGATGAGCGACTGATGGGATCGATCCCGGGTTAGGGCCGAGGTCTGCTTGTGATAGGTGGTAAGGCGCTTGTGGGAAAGCCCCAGGATACGTTGCGAGGCCCAGGTGTCAATGTCCTTTTTGCGGAACACCAGGCGTTTACCCTGTGTTTCCACCGGAATTTCCCGGCGCTGTACCAGAGTTTCCAGGTCGGTGCGTGCCAGGTGCAGATAGATGGCCGCTTCGTTCAAGTTGAAGGTGCGATACGGCATCCTAAATCCGCGCGTTAACGGCCGATGGAAAACGGCGTCGCGTTGGTGGAAAAACCTTTGCGCGGTCCCATGGGAATTTCCGGCGTGATGGATGCGTACTTCTTCTTCAGGGTATTCAATTCTTCATCCTCTGCCATCAGCTTGTCTATCTTTTTCTGTAAATCCCGCAGTTGGACCTGGAGTTCTTTGATGCGCGCGTTTTCCTCGTAAAGCTTGGTCTGCCGGGCCATGATACGCCGGTTGAGGTCATCGTATTCCGAGCGGGCCTGCATGCTCTGGCGCACGAGTGCCGGGTCCATGGATACGGGCTGAAACATCTGTTGCTTGCCGGTCTTGAATGCTGGCGCGGCGGCCAGAGTTGGCCCGGTTTGGGGCTTGTCTTCGCCATAGGCCTGGCTCACGCTCAATGCGCTAACGCACATTGCCACCATCAAGAGAGATATAGTTTTCACGATGCCTCCTGTTTTTGATGCCGAACCAGGGCCCGATGGCACCGGTCATTTATTGCCTGTGTAACGAAATGGGCCTGCCCTTCGTATTTCGCAAGGCCCGTACCTAACAGGCTGTGAGCCGATGCGCGAAAAAGGGTAGCGGGGGTTGGATTTGAACCAACGACCTTCAGGTTATGAGCCTGACGAGCTACCAGGCTGCTCCACCCCGCAGTCAAAACGTATAAATGCTATCACGGTCATTTATTAATGCAATAAAAATCTTTTTTCGTAAAAATCTTGTTTTTTCCGGTTAAAATGTGTAATTTCAATGCCTGTTTGAATTTCCGCCGCAGGCGGAATCTGCTTGTGACACGAAATAACGGATGTTGGTCCTTTTGACATAATGCTCACAAAATTTTTCGGAGTAAAATTATGCATTGGATAGATTGGATCATTGTTGCTGTCCCGATTTTCGTTGTGGTGTATATTGGGTTTAAGTGCCAAAGATATATCAAGGGGGTTTCCGACTTTCTGGCTGCGGGGCGGGTGGCCGGCCGCTATGTAATCGCGGTAGCCAGCGGCGAAGCGGGGATGGGGCTTATCAGCCTCGTGGCCATATTTGAGATGTACTACAACTCCGGTTTCGCCCTGGGGTTCTGGGGTTCGATCACCGCTCCTATCAGTATTGTTATCGCCCTGACAGGTTTCTGTATTTACCGTTTCCGCGAAACCCGCGCGATGACCATGGGCCAATTCTTCGAGATCAGGTACAGCAAGTCATTCCGTATCTTTGCCGCCACATTGCAGTCAATCTCGGGCGTCATTAACTATGCGCTTTTCCCGGCGGTCGGCGCCAGGTGCATAATCTATTTTTGCGGGCTTCCGTTGCAGGTGGAAATACTGGGGTTAATGTTCCCGACCTTTGGCCTGTTAATGGCCGGTTTTCTTGGGATAGCCGTTCTCATAGTTATGCTCGGGGGGCAGATTACAATAATGGTAACCGATTGTGTCCAGGGTATTCTGAGCTATCCCATGTACCTGATTGTTGTAGTCTACATAATCTACAAATTGTCGTGGTTTGAGCAGATGGCTCCGGCCCTGCTGGATAGAGCGCCCGGAAAGAGCATGCTCAACCCGTACGACATTGCGCAATTGCGCGATTTCAACCTGTTCTACATCATAGTCGGAATATTATCCGGCATCCTTAACCGCATGTCCTGGTGCGGGACCCAGGGTTACACCGTTGCCGCCGTTAACGCCCACGAACAGAAAATGGCCGCTATTCTCGGATCATGGCGGGCGGGTTTCTCCAGCATGATGTTTATTTTGCTGGCAGTGGCGGGGTATGCCTTCCTTAACCATGCCGATTTTGCCAAGCCGGCGAAGGAAGTGCGCACGGTATTGGCCGCCAAAGCCCTGGACGACGTAGCCGGAGCGGAACAGTTTAAAGATGTTCGCAAGGAAGTCGGCGCTTACCTTGAAACCGGTAAAATCAGCCCCGAACTTCAAGTCCGCATTGATAAAGTCAAGGCGGATGAGAAGTCTGAAAAGCAGAAAGAGATGGGTCTTTCTTCCAAATCCGCTGAAGAAACAGAGTCTCCGCAACCATCTGCGGTAAAAGATCTCCGTCCCGATCGCGAGGAAATGTTACATGTCGTCCAGACGGCATTGAAATCCGAGGACAAAGGGAAGGCTGTTACCTTTGGAACCATATTCAACCAGATGCGGGTTCCAATGGCGCTGAGTGCCATGCTCCCAGTCGGAATTACGGGTATATTATGCGCGCTCATGATATTCCTGATGGTAAGTACCGACACCACTTACATGCACTCATGGGGCAGTATTATCGTGCAGGACGTTATCCTCCCGTTCCGCCGTAAACCGTTCACGCCCCACCAGCAGTTGTTGCTGCTGCGACTGGTTATAGCCGGCGTGGCAATTTTCGCTTTCCTTTTCTCGTTTTTCTTTGGCCAGATAGACTTTATCTTGATGTTTTTCGCGATTACCGGGGCCATCTGGCTGGGCGGGGCCGGCCCCTGCATTGTTTTCGGGTTGTACTGGAAGCGCGGAACAAGCGCAGGTGCGTTTGGCGCGCTGATCAGCGGCGCGACCCTGGCGGTCGGCGGTATCCTTGGGCAAAAATACTGGGCAGGATTAATCTATCCGTGGTTATTGAATCACGGGATGGTTGAGCCGGTGCGGACGTTCCTCCAAACGGTCTCGGCGCCTTTCAATCCCTTCATTGTCTGGAACGTAACCCCCGACAAATTTCCGATTAATTCCCAGGAAATATACTTTATTACGATGGTGGTAACACTGGTCCTGTACTTCGGATTATCACTGCTTACCCGCCGTGAGCCGTTCAATATGGACCGCATGCTCCACCGCGGAAAATACCACCGTGAAGGCAAGGAAGTCGTCAAGGAAAAATTATCATTCCGATCGGTTTTCAAAAGATTTATGGGCATTGATTCCCAATACACCACCGGCGACAAGGCCCTCGCCTGGTCGGTGTTTATCTGGAGCTTTGGATGGGGGTTCGGCTGTTTTATCACTCTGATTATCTGGAACGCGATCAGTCCCTGGCCTAATAACTGGTGGGCCAACTGGTTCTTCTTCGGCCATTTTATCCTTTCCGGCATCGTTGGAATCGTTTCCACCATCTGGTTTACGATCGGCGGAACCGTGGATTTAACCCGCCTGTTCAAGCGGCTTAGAGAAAAAGAATTGAACGTGCTTGACGACGGCCGCGTGATCAGCCACGTCTCGGCCGATGACGTGGCGCTGGTGGAACAGAAAGACAATATTGTAATAGAGGAAGCCCATATCGAAGAGGCCGCGCTCGAGCAGGCCCTCGCCGAGGAACACGACGAAGCCGACCTGGAAAATCTCCGCAAACACGAAAAAGAATAAAAGATTTTCTCTGTGTGGCCTTCAAGGCCTGCGATGATGATGTCTGGGAAATGTTTGCCGAAAGACAAGCTCAGGGTTAAGCATGCCGGCCGGTATTTTGGGCTTGCTGATGGTCCTGGCCCCGTTCGCTCGGGCGGGCTGTGTGGAAGACCTGCCCGACAAGACCGTTATTCATCTGAAGGTCTTTCAACGGCCCGATCCGTCGTCACTGGCGGTACTCGTCAGCCGAGCTTATGATGTGTTCCATGAATAAACTGTAAAAAAATCGGAAAAATCAAAAAAGTTTTTATTTTCGATATCCGGTATGGTTTTGACACTTGTTTTGATTCATTCAGCCATGATAAAATAATAGCAAAATTAAAGAGGGTAAGAACAAAATTATGCATTGGATAGATTGGATCATTGTTGCTATCCCGCTTTTTATTGTGGTGTTTATCGGTCTTAAGAGCCAAAGATACATCAAGGGGGTTTCCGACTTTCTGACCGCGGGGCGCGTGGCCGGCCGCTATGTAATGGCGGTGGCCAACGGCGAGGCGGGGATGGGGCTTATCAGCCTCGTGGCCATATTTGAGATGTACTACAACTCCGGTTTTGCCCTGGGGTTCTGGGGTGCGATCGCCGCCCCGATTGGTCTGGTTATGGGTTTGACGGGTTTTTGCGTTTACCGTTTCCGTGAAACCCGCGCGATGACGATGGGCCAATTCTTCGAAATGAGATACAGCAAATCCTTCCGGATCTTTGCCGCCATATTGCAGTCTATTTCGGGCGTTATTAACTACGCGATTTTCCCGGCGGTCGGCGCCAGGTGCCTGATTTATTTCTGTGGGCTTCCATTGCAGGTGGAAATACTGGGGTTAATGTTCCCGACCTTTGGCCTGTTAATGGCCGGTTTTCTTGGATTGGCCGTTTTTATAATTATGCTCGGCGGGCAGATTACAATCATGGTGACCGACTGCGTGCAGGGAATTCTGAGCTATCCCATGTATGTAATTATTGTAATCTACATAATCTACAAGTTCTCATGGTTTGACCAGATTGCTCCAACCCTGTTGGACCGCGCGGCGGGAAAGAGCATGCTCAACCCGTACGACATTGCGCAATTGCGCGATTTTAATCTGTTTTATATCCTGATCGGAATATTTTCCAATATCCTTAACCGCATGTCCTGGGCTGGAAACCAAGGTTACAACGCTGCCGCCATCACGCCCCACGAACAGAAAATGGCCAATATTCTCGGTTCATGGCGGGCCGGGTTTTCCTCCATGATGTATATTTTGCTGGCGGTGGCGGCTTATGCCTTCCTTAACCATGCCGATTTTGCCAAGCCGGCGAAGGAAGTGCGTACGGTATTGGCCGCCAAAGCCCTGGACGACGTAGCCGGAGCAGAACAGTTTAAAGATGTTCGCAAGGAAGTCGGCGCTTACCTTGAAACCGGTAAAATCAGCCCCGAACTTCAAGTCCGCATTGATAAAGTCAAGGCGGATGAGAAGTCTGAAAAGCAGAAAGAGATGGGTCTTTCTTCCAAATCCGCTGAAAAAACAGAGTCTCCGCAACCATCTGCGGCAAAAGATCCCCGTCCCGATCACGAGGGAATGTTACATGTCGTCCAGACGGCATTGAAATCCGAGGACAAAGGGAGGGCTGTTACCTTTGGAACCATATTCAACCAGATGCGGGTTCCAATGGCGCTGAGTGCCATGCTCCCAGTCGGAATTACAGGTATATTATGCGCGCTCATGATATTCCTGATGGTAAGTACCGACACCACTTACATGCACTCATGGGGCAGTATTATCGTGCAGGATGTTATCCTCCCGTTCCGCCGTAAACCGTTCACGCCCCACCAGCAGTTGTTGCTGCTGCGACTGGTTATAGCCGGCGTGGCAATTTTCGCTTTCCTTTTCTCGTTTTTCTTCGGCCAGATAGACTTTATCATAATGTTTTTCACGATTACCGGGGCCATCTGGCTGGGCGGGGCCGGCCCCTGCATTGTTTTCGGGTTGTACTGGAAGCGCGGAACAAGCGCCGGCGCTTTTGGCGCGCTGATAGGCGGTTCGACCCTGGCGGTCAGCGGTATCCTCGGGCAGAAATACTGGGTTGAATTGATATATCCGTGGTTATTGAATCACGGGATGGTTGAGCCGGTGAGAACGTTCCTCCAGACGGTTGCAGCTCCTTTCAATCCGTACGTGGTCTGGACGGTTAACCCCGACAAGTTCCCGATTAACTCTATGGAGATATACTTCATTACGATGGTGGTAACACTGGTCCTTTACTTCGGATTATCACTGCTTACCCGCCGTGAGCCGTTCAATATGGACCGAATGCTCCACCGCGGCAAATACCACCGCGAAGGAAAAGAAGTCGTCAAAGAAAAGTTATCATTCAAGACGGTTTTTAAAAGCCTTATCGGCATTGATTCCCAATACACCACCGGCGATAAGGCCCTCACCTGGTCGGTATTTATCTGGAGCTTCGGGTGGGGATTCGGCAGTTTTATCACCCTGATTATCTGGAACAAGATCAGTCCCTGGCCTAATAACTGGTGGGCCAACTGGTTCTTCTTCTGCAATTTTATCCTTGCCGGCATTATTGGGATCGTTTCCACCATCTGGTTTACGATCGGCGGAACAGTGGATTTAAACCGCCTGTTCAAGCGGCTTAGAGAAAACGAATTCAACGTGCTTGACGACGGCCGCGTGATCGGCCACATTTCGGCCGACGACGTTACGCTGGTGGAACAGAAAGACAATATTATAATTGAAGAAGCCCATATCGAAGAGGCCGCACTCGAGCAGGCCCTCGCCGAGGAACACGACGAAACCGACCTGGAAAATCTCCGTAAGCACGAAAAAGAATAAATTTACTAACAGCATCATAATAGTTTAGACATTACATGGTGAGGTGAGGCCGGTTTTATACCGGCTATCGCGATCCCGCTAAAAGCGGGATAAACAATAAAGCTTGCAGCGCATTGTGTGGTCTGCTCAGCCAAAATCAATGCCTATGTTGTTTTGGATGTAATGCATGGTGTTCTGTTTTTCTCTGAGTGTTAAAGTCAAAATTAAATTATTGAGGAGGATTGCCAAAATGAAAGACGTCCTGTTTCTTTCGGCGTTAGTTTTATTGGC
>VSJD01000194.1 GCA_008636095.1 Kiritimatiellota bacterium
GCTTATGATGTCGGGTTGTGCTTCCATGCATCCGTCCGGAAAGGCGTGTTTGCCCGGAACAACAACTTCGCCCGAGAGTATGCGCGCGGCATATTATTGTCCGTTTTCTGAAACCCCGCTTGCGGTTGACGGCGAATTAAACGAGCCGGTCTGGGAAAAGGCCGAAACAATATCATTTGTTATCCCGGTATCGTTCAAAAAGCCGATATCAAAGACCGAGGCCAGGATTGTTTATGACAAAGATTTTCTTTATGTGGCCTTCAAGGCCTACGATGAGGATATCTGGGGAATGTTGACCGAGAGGGATAGCTCAACCTGCACCGAGGATGTGCTCGAGGTTTTTTTCAAGACCCATCCGGATAAAGACCCGTATTTTAATTTTGAAATTAACGTTCAAGGCGCTGTACTGGATGCCTATAACCTGAAAAGGAACGCGGCCGGCAACTATAAGCGCTGGTCGCAATGGGATTGCGCCGGCTTGAAAATGGCTTCCAAGGTCAAAGGGACGGTTAATAATTGGACGGACCGGGATGAATATTGGATATTGGAAGTGGCCATACCTTTCGCGGAAATTCCGACGCTTGGCGGCAAAACTCCGGTTAAGGGCGACAAATGGCGCTTTAGCCTTGCGCGCTACGATTATTCAATTTATCTGCCTGAAGGTCGGGAACTTACAGCCAGCGCGCCTTTGTCAGTGCTCAATTTTCACTGGCATGAAGATTGGCCCGAGCTGATTTTTAATTGAGCGCACATTGCCGTTCGGTTAATCCATGGGCGACCGGATCGTCATAATGAATGATGGAATTATTTTTCAGGTGGATTTCGACGCGCCCCGGAAAACCAGGGCCTCGAGCTTGTCGAGAAGCTCAAGGTTAAGAATGCTGGTCGGTATCTGGGGCTTGCTGATGGTCCTGGCCCCGCTCGCTCGGGCGGGCTGGGTGGAAGACCTCCCGGACAAGACCGTCATCCATCTGAAGATCTTTCAACTGCCCGATCCATCGAATCCGGATGTGGGTGCCCAGGCCGATGTAGCCGTGATTAAAGAGTTGACCCGCCGGTTTCCCGCTGTGTTTGCGGAGCGTTACCGCGATGTTTATAAGCGCCATCCTGAGAAATACGGCCGCCATTGCTGGGACCGCGTGGAATTGGTTCTGCACAAGTTTTCCGGTATTACGATCGAAGGCATGGGCATGGATTCCGGGCCGTTGATGGCCATTGCCGGCGGCATGTCGCCCGATGTCATTTATGTTAATTTCCGGCAATCCGACACCTATATCCAACAGGGATTTTTGTATCCGCTGGACAAGCCGGAGGACAAGTATTTTTCCAGTCTGACGGCGGCGGAGAAAGCGTTTCGTATTCATCCCAAGATTATGCCTGTCATTGACCGCAAAGGTCCCGATGGCCAGAAACATATATGGGCCATGCCGATGGGTGGCATCCATGGCAAGGTTGTGCTGTACCGGAAAGATCTGCTGGACGCCAATAATATACCCTATCCGAACAATGACTGGACTTGGGATGACTTTTTTGCCATCTGCCAAAAAGTGACCGATCCCGGCCAAGGCATCTATGCTACAATCTATCAGATCGGTTTCAGTGAAAGCTGGTATTGGGTGACGTATCTCTGGTCGGCCGGCGGCGAGGTGATCGAATATGATAATGCCCGGGATGAATGGCGTGCGGTGTTTAACTCCCCGGCCGGTGTCCAGGCGCTGGATTTTTATACCAGGCTCTGTAACGAGATCTGGTACGACAAAGAAGGCCGCAAACGCTATGGTTATGTGTTGCGGGATTCCTCTTCGGAAAACCGGCGCAAATGGGAAATGGGCCAGATGGCTTTCTACACCACCTATATTAATGAAAAGACGTTCGCGCAAATCAATCCGGATATTACCGGCATGGTGGCGGTGCCCAAAGGCCCCGGGGGTCATCGGGGCGCGGAATTGAACTCGCAGATGCAGGGGATTTTCGCGGGCGTCAAGGATCCGGTGATCCGCGATGCGGCCTGGGAATATATGCGTTTTTTGGATTGTGAAGACGCCGTCCGTATTAGGACCAGCATTCAAGTGGAAGGGGGCTTGGGGCGCTTTATCAATCCCCGCTATTTGCGGATGTTCGGCTACGAAGATATCGTCCGTCTGGCCCCGAAAGGAATCGAGGAGTGTTTTAATATTGCGATTGAGACCGGCCGGCCGGAGCCCTACGGACGCAACTGTCAGTTGGTTTACGACATGCTGACCAAACCGCTGGTAAAGGCGGCGCAGATGACCATTGCCGGTACGATGCCGACCGATCCCATCCAGCGGGCCGAGTTCCTGCAATCCATTCTGGATGAATACGCCTACGAAACCAACGAGAAAATGATTGGGCGGGTATCCCCGCGGGAACTGCTGAAGCGGCGAATTTCCGCCGGGGTTGTTCTGGTGTTGATTGTTATCGCCTTCGGGTTCGTGTTTCGGAATATCGCCAAAGTGTTTGCGCCGCCGCCCAGTGCTACCGGTGTACCGACGGGCTGGGGGTTCCGCAAGTATTTGTGGGCTTATGTGATCCTGCTGCCGGCGATACTGACTATTATCATGTGGCATTATCTGCCTCTGCTGCTCGGATCCAAGCTGGCGTTCCAGGATTATCGCATCATGGGCGGTTCCACCTGGGTGTGGGTGGACAATTTTGGCGCGGTGCTGTGGGACCTGGAATGGTGGGCTTCCGTTTGGAACAGTGTGCGCTATTGCGTCCTGGTGGTGAGCCTGTCATTTCTGCCGCCAGTGATCCTGGCGGTGCTCCTGCAGGAGATTCCGGTCGGCAAAATTTTATTCCGGACCTTATTTTATTTGCCGGCCGTAATTACCGGGCTGGTGGTAATATATCTTTGGAAATCGTTCTATGATCCGACGGAGTTCGGCGTATTGAATGCCGTGGTGTTGGCGATCCCGGCCCTGGGCTATATCGCCTTGGCAGTCATTTTCTTCCTGATCCTGTTTTTCTTCGCCAAGCGCTTATACATTCACCAGCGCTATGTGCTTGCGCTGGTATGTCTGGCGGCTGCGGGCATTGTGGGTTGGTTTTTCTTCAGTTTTGCGCTCCCCATCCTCAATCAGCCCGGGGCCCACTGGTACCAGTCCCTGTTAAAGACCGCGCCGGAGCCCAGTCGCTGGCTGTTGGATCCCAAAACCGCCATGTTTTGCTGTGTGTTGCCCATGGTATGGGCCGGCATGGGGCCGGGCTGTCTGATCTATCTGGCGGCCCTCAAAGGTATCGCGGATGATTTCTATGAAGCGGCCGATATTGACGGCGCCACGTTTATTGACAAAATTCTGTTTGTCGTCATTCCCATGCTGAAACCTTTGCTGGTGATTCAATTTGTGGGCGTTTTCATCAGTTCCTGGAACAGCAGCGCGTTTATCCTGGCCATGACCGGCGGTGCCAGCGGGACTACGGTGGCCGGCCTGCAAATTTTTTACAAAGCCTATATGTACCTGAAATTCGGGCCGGCGACAGCCATGGCATGGATCCTGGGATTCATGCTGATCGGGTTTACCGTGCATCAGTTGCGCATTTTGTCGCGGCTGGAATTCAAAACCACGGGGGATAAGAAGTAAAAAAGAAAGAAGAGGTCAGAGATCAGAGGTCAGAATAAGATTGAAAATTTCTGGCTGACTTCTGGTCGCTGACCTCTGGTCTCTGGTATTGCAATGCCTATCATATCAGCCATCGGACGCAAGCACTGGAAAGTTCGGGCGCTCTTTACCGGTATGTACCTGTTTCTGGTCATCGGCGCCGCCAGTATGGTCTATCCCTTCATGCTCATGCTCGCCGGCAGTACCAAAAGCGCGGTGGATATCAAGTATTTCGAAGCCATTCCGCGGTTCCTGTACGATGATACCTGGCTCTATCGGAAACATATCGAAGGCCTGTTCAACGAAAGTTTGATGGATGAAAACGTGGCCTATGACCGGGATGACAGCACCTTTGAAAACGTCGCTCCCCCCGCAACGGTCAATCAGGGATTACTGAATGAGTGGCGCACGTTCCTGCTGGCCACCCCGCTGCCACTCTATGCTTATCAATGCGGTTATTTGAACGCGCCCATGTCGCGCACCATTCCCAGCGGTTTACGTGCGTTTAAACAGGCGCTGATGGCCCGCTATGGGCAGGATATCATTCGGGTTAACCGCGCATTGGGGACGGAATTTGAGACTTGGAACAATGTGAGGATCAATGCAAATACCTGTCTGGATCGCCGGAACAATCCAATGGCTACGGCCTTTGTCTCTGCCGGGAACGAGTTCAAGACCCAACTACCGGTGGGATGGCGGTCCTATGCATCCCCGGATGGATATTATAAGAAAATGTATATCAAGCCAGTGTATGGCAACGCGATCGACGACTATAACCGGGAACACGGCACCCGCCATGGTGCCTATGATAAAATCCGGTTGGCGCGCACCTGGGCGGAGAATGGAACTCCCAAGGAACAGGAGGATTGGGAGCAATTTGTGCGCATGACGCTGTCCCTGCAATGGATTCGGGTGGATGCCGTCGCGTTGCCGGAATATCGTCAATACTTGCAGGCTAAACACGATACGATCGCCATCCTGAACAAATACTATGGCACGGCGTATCGGAGTTTCAATGATATTCCCCTCATCACGGAGCCGCCCCTGGCCGGTATGGCGCTCAGCGATTGGGAAGCGTTTATCGCTGGATGGAAAGATCCGGATACGAAGCGCCTTTATCAGGCGCCGGTCGCGGCCTTGCGGATTCACAGCGTGGATTGGTTGTTCCGCGATTATTTAACGCGGAAATACGGTTCGCCCGAAGACCTTAATCGCCGCCTGGACACGCGTTATAAGACGATGGTGGAAATCAGGCCGCCGCAACGGGAGTTCCATTATGCCTGGTTCCTGGAAAATCGGCGCGCTCTGCGCATAGAATTTGTCACCCGGAATTACAAGACGGTCGCCGAATATATCCTGTTTCACGGACGGGGCATTATCAATACTGTGATCTATTGCGGCCTGGCCGTGCTGGTAGCCCTGCTGGTGAATCCGCTGGCGGCCTATGCCTTGAGCCGGTATAAGATGTCGTCCACCTATAAAATCCTGCTGTTTCTGATGGCGACGATGGCCTTCCCGCCCATGGTGACCCAGATCCCCAACTTCCTAATGCTCCGTCAGCTCAATTTATTGAACACCTTTGCGGCGCTGATTTTGCCCGGTATGGCCAATGGCTATTCCATCTTCCTGCTCAAGGGTTTTTTTGATTCCCTGCCGCGCGAGTTATACGAAAGCGCCGAATTGGATGGGGCCAGTGAGTGGACAATTTTTTGGCAATTGACTATGGCGCTGTCCAAGCCTATCCTGGCAGTCATTGCGCTGGCTGCGTTTACGGCGGCGTACTCTAATTTCATGTTCGCCTTTGTCGTTTGCCAGGATGAGAAGATGTGGACGTTGATGGTCTGGTTGTATCAATTACAGCAAATGAGCGGACAGTCGGTCATGTATGCTTCGCTGATTATTGCGGCCATCCCCACCTTTGTCATCTTCCTGTTTTGTCAGAATATCATCATGCGCGGGATTGTGGTGCCGTCCGAAAAATAAGGAGCAAGGGTTATGGCGGAAGTCATATTGGATCATGTCTGGAAGAGCTATGGCGGTAATCTCTGGGCGGTCAACGACTTTAATTTGACGATCAAAGACAAGGAATTCATGGTATTCGTCGGTCCCTCGGGGTGCGGCAAATCCACGACCCTGCGTATGGTCGCGGGGCTCGAGGAAATCAGTAAGGGTGCGATTTCCATCGCGGGCCGCGTGGTCAATAATGTGCCGCCCAAGGATCGGGATATCGCCATGGTGTTTCAAAATTACGCCCTGTATCCGCATATGACGGTATACGACAATATGGCCTTCGGCCTGAAACTGCGCAAATATAAACGGGCCGAAATCGAGAGCCGCGTACGCGAAGCATCGGATATCCTGGGCATTACCGATTATCTGCATCGCAAGCCCAAGGCGCTTTCCGGGGGCCAGCGCCAGCGCGTGGCGGTGGGCCGGGCGATCGTGCGCAAGCCGAAGGTGTTTTTATTTGACGAGCCCTTGTCCAACCTGGACGCCAAAATGCGTGTTCAAATGCGCGCAGAAATCATCAAGCTGCATGCGCGGTTGGAGGCCACCATGATCTATGTGACGCATGACCAGGTGGAAGCTATGACCATGGGTGACCGGATTGTAGTAATGAAGGATGGAGTTGTTTTGCAGGTGGCCACGCCGCTGGATTTATATGAGAATCCGGCCAACCTGTTTGTGGCGGGGTTTATCGGCACGCCGCCGATGAATTTGTTCGAGGGGGTGATCCGTCGCGCGGCAGAAGGCTGGATCTTTGATGGCGAGACCCTGCAGGTCGCGCTCCAGCCTGACATGCAGGATAAACTGGCCGCCTACGCGGAAAAGAAAGTCGTAATGGGTATCCGGCCGGAGCATGTCGGTTCGCCGGTGGCAGAGAATACGGTCGGCGCGCCAAAGATCAAGGCGCGTGTGGATGTGGTGGAACCGATGGGCGCCGAGACCTATTTATACATGACAGCCGGGCGGCATACCTTTATTGCCAAAATTGATCCGCACCGCCGGTGTGCCATGGGCAATGAATTACATTTGGCGTTCCTGAATGCCAAGGCCCATTTCTTTGATCCGGCTACGACCAGCCTGATCGTCTAACCACGCCCCTTCATAAGCGAGAAATCTCCACGATCAGCCCTGAATTTTGAGATCCTTCGCTCCGCTCCCGCCGTCGCCAAAAGGCTAGGGCGGGCAGGCAGGATGATAGCCTGAGTGGTTACAAATGGATGTAATAAACGGGCTTGCCTAATGCTGGGTCACTATTTATAGTATTAAACGTTTAAACGCAAAGGGAGTATTTGGCATGGATGCTCAGAATAATCCGGCGGAGAATGGGGCTGACGCGGTCACGGTCAGCCCGGCGGCGAGCGACGAAAGTGCCGTGCGCTGGCGCCTGATCCTGCTGGTGTTGTGCGCTGTGGGCGCGGGCCTGATTATCGGCATCCTGGCTCTGCAGGTTACGGAATATCTTTTCTATAAGGCGCCGCCTAACGTCTGGCCGTAACCCGGCACCGGCTTTAGCGTTGCACACGGCCGGAGGCTTCGCCGCCGGCAAGTTTTTCAGCCTCGTCTGCCGTGACGCGGTTAAAATCGCCGGCAATCGAGTGCTTGAGGCAACTGGCGGCGACGGCAAAATTCAGGGCGGCCTCCGGCGACTTGCCATTGGCCAGTCCGTAAATCAGCCCGGCCGCGAACGCGTCGCCGCCGCCCACGCGATCCACAATATCGGTTATCTCGTATTTCCGGCTGAGCAGGAACTGCCGACGGTCGTTCAGGCAGGCGGACCAGCCATTGACATCGGCGCTGTGACTTTCGCGCAGGGTGATGGCAATCAGTTTCAGGTTGGGAAACGTCTTCAGCACCTTATCGGTCAGCGCCTGATATTGGGCGGTATCCAGACTGCCCTTTTCCACCCGTACATCCGCCTTGATCCCCAGCGATTTCTGGCAATCTTCCTCGTTGGCGATGCCGATGTCCACTAATTTTACCAGCTCGTTCATGACTTCCGGCGCGGTCTTGCCGTATTTCCATAGCTTGCCGCGGTAATTGAAATCGCAGGAAACGGTCAGCCCGGCCTGCCTAGCCGCCTGGACCGCTTCCATCGAAAGATCGGCGGCGGATTGACTGATGGCCGGAGTAATGCCGGTAATGTGGAACCAGGTGGCGCCGGCAAATATTTTTTTCCAGTCCAATGTGCCCGGCTGAGCCAGGGCAAGTGCCGCATGGGCGCGGTCATAAACAACCTTGGAGGCGCGCTGATTGGCCCCGTTTTCCAGGTAATAAATACCCATGCGGCCGGACCCCCGGACGATAAATGCGGTGTCCACGCCAAAGCGGCGCAGTTCCGCGATACAGGCGTCCCCGATTTCATTTTTCGGCAGGACGGTCACAAAAGTTGCATTCACCCCGAAATTTGCCAGAGACACTGCCACGTTGGCCTCGCCGCCGCCAAAGGTTGCTTCCAGGAGCGGCGACTGAAACAGCCGCTCGAGCCCAGGCGATTTCAAGCGCAACATGATCTCACCAAATGTTACAATGCGTTGGTTCATAAAATCCCTCCTTTATAAATGCAGAATGCAGAATAAAAAATACGTAATGACCTCCGACTGTCTTCCGTCGTCCACTCATTTCTTCTGCAACAGATGCACGGCAAAGCCGCCGATTTCCTCTTTCAAATACACGGCCACGAGCGCGCCGGCGGGATCTTTTTTCGCCGAGTTCAGGTCAATCGCCACGCCCTTGCGCTCCAGCCAGGCCATGGCGCGTACGATGCTGTTGGTGGCGATGGCGATGTGGCCGTGCGTGCCCGCGCCAAAGCTCTTGTTGATTTCAAGACCCTTGCCGGCGAAGTTGGAGCTGTTGCCTTCCTTGAGCGGCTGATTGAACATCGTCGCCAACTGCCGGGCGATGCCCAGTGACGCGGTGGCGTCCACCGTGTTTACGCCGATATGGCCAAGATCAAATCCGAGCATGATATTAATTGCTTCCCGGGTCAGCCTGGTTATCTCGGCAAACTGGCCGGCCTTGATGAATTCGTCCTTGACCATCCAGGTCCCGCCGCAGGCGAATACTTTTGGAAATAAAATATATTCTGCCAGATTGGCGGCGGTAATGCCGCCGGTAGGAATGAATTTGACCGCGCCGTAGGGTGCGCTCATGGCCTTGAGCGTCTTGATCCCGCCGAAAGCGTCCGCCGGGAAGAATTTTACAACGTCCACGCCGTGGTCAAGCGCCATCTGGATTTCAGTCGGCGTGGCAATTCCCGGCGTGATCGGCACTTTTCGGTCAACGCAATATTTGACCACCGCCTGGCTCAGGCCGGGCGTAACGATAAATTTTGCCCCGGCCTTCAGCGCCCGTTCAGCCTGCGCGACGTTTACAACCGTCCCGGCTCCGAGGAGAACATCGGGACATTCCGCGGCGATGGCCTTGATGGCGTCCTCAGCGGCGGCCGTCCGGAATGTTATTTCTGCCACCGGGAGCCCGCCTTCGGCCAGCGCTTTGGCGAGGGGCACGGCGTCCCTGGCGTTGTCTATTTTGACCACCGGGACTATACCCATCTCGTTGATTGTTTTTAATGTATCCTGCATGTTTTTCCTTTCTGATTTTGCGTTTAAGTTGCCAGGTTTGTTATATTAAGCCGATATACTATTCTATTCCCTTTAACCCTGAAAACCCCTACTTTGTAAATACCGTTGCGATTGGGCGCAGAAAATGGTTCCAGGAAGGCCTCAAAGACCGATGGGAAAAGGCATTCAACTATGTATTGATATTTCTGGTATGTTACGGAGAATCCGTTCTGAGTGGTATTAATCTTTGCAGTATGCATGCCGTCCGTTTCCAATAAAGGAACTTGCACAAGAAGGTTTGCAATAGAACCGGAAACAGTATCGGTAATTACCAGGCCATTACTGTCAAGTTGATAATGTTCCGTAACGGATTCACAACCGATCATTGCGCCTTTATATTCCACCTGAAATTCTATCCCCTGGGGGGTCTCCTTTTGAATATCCGCCTGAACCCGGCGAATTTCATCTGAGAAATCAGCCAGCCAGTGAACATTTCCACGACTATCCTGCCAGCCAGGACCGATGGCTACGCTTCGCGGCGCTGTTTCAGTTGAAACCAGATACTGGGGATGCGGAACGATAGGCGTGGAAAGGCCCAGCTCGGTTGGAGCGGCGGCCATGTGTATTCTCCCCAATCCCGTAGCATCATAATGATGATCGGCTTTGGTATCTATTTCGAGATGGTATCCTTTACATGTTGCAAAGACCTTATGAAAGGCATCGGGAAGGTATGTTATATAACTATCCGTCTCAAAAGGAACCGGTTGTTCTTCTATGCTGTCATCGGCCATGAGATGTGCGAAGCCGAACTGA
>VSJD01000193.1 GCA_008636095.1 Kiritimatiellota bacterium
CTGGCGATAAGTAACGAATAGATTCCATAGAAACCATATGTGGATTGGCGTCCATGTTGAAGCTCGGGAGGAAACGTGTTTTTAAGATGCCTGATGGGAATCAAGTCCAGCCATCGCTTTGTTGACAACGCCGTTAATCTGGCGGCGCGCTTGAAAACCCCGGCAAGCCGCATATTGCCCAGGGCTTTGTATCGCTTGGCTTCATACTCGCAGATCAGGGCAATGGTACCTTCGGTAAAATGGAACTGATTGCTCCTGCCGCCAAACGGGGCCTCTCCGGTGGGGGAAAGATAAAGAAGCATCGTCAATCCGCCCCTTCGCAACATCTCGTCCACAAACGCGCGATGAGCACCATCATAGCCCCAGAACAGCAGCAGCGACAGGTTCATGCGCGAGGTATAATCGTATGTCATGGGATCATTGGGATCACGATACATGCCGAACGTGGTGAACCACTGTTTCTGCGTTTCGATGTGCCTTTCAATGAAATCAGTGTTGTCGGCAACGCCGTATTTTTTCTTGCAGGCTTCACCGGCAACGGCGAATGTGACGAAATTATGGAGTTCGTCCGGCTTTTTTTTTGAAAGCACATAAGGGTAATTCTTCTCCGGATCGTATCCGCCGAGGAGGTTCTTCCACCGCTTGGCCGTGTTTTGGTCTATCTTGTCGCGCAGGGCGAGATATCCCCGCATGAGTTCCTTGGGGTAAAACTCAGCTCCGCGGATGGTTTTTTCATGCGCATGAAAAAGGTCGCTGCACGTTATATCAAGACTTCGCGCGCAAACGTCAACCAGGTCCAGGCATCGTCCCGCGCTGATTAGAAAGCCCAATGCCCCGACAAAACGTGCGGCGGTAAAAGACGGGAAACCGGTTGTATCGCCAGGTTCATACGGATCAATTATTCTGCCGTCTTTATCCTGCCAGGCAGCGGCTTGTCTCACAATTGGTTCGCTCAACTCCGCATAGATGTCTTTGGTAAGACCGGTGGGTTTCCAACCATGCGGCACTTTCGTCCTGGAAAAGATGTCCATTAACTTCGTTTCCAGAGGAAAAGGATCCAATGCTGGTTTGTCTGCCATTTTGTATTTCCTTTCAGAACAAAGCTGTTTGTAGAATGTTTATCAGCAACTACTTGGACGTCCGAACTTCTTTCAGATGTTTATCCAGCCATGCATAGGCAAGCGCGCGTGTCACCGGCTCGAAATTATGAAGATCGCCATGGAAATACTGCGCGAAGTTTTCCTCATATCCCAGAAGTTTATATACCCGGCTCGCATGGAGGCTGGATTCCGCGATGACGTCGGGACGCTTGACATATTCATCCGTATATGCCGAGATGCGGAGCAGTGCCCGCGGGGCGATTAAAGCGATCAGTTCATGAAAATCAAAAGGCGCTTCTTTTTCTTCAAGGAATATTTCGCGCAATTTGATCAGTCGACTATAATCACCTTCCTTCTCCCCGCCCAGAGATTTGCGCCTGGGGTCGGCCTTGCAACATGTGCCCCAACCGCAACTGACTACGGAGGCCGATATGCGTGAGTCAAGCGCTGCCAGAAAAAGGATGGTCGTGGCTCCCAGAGAATGGCCGATGGCTCCAAAGCCTCCTGACGCAACGAAATCAAGTGTTGACAAGTAATCCATTCCCCGACCGTAATCCCATACCATTTTCCCCACTACCGACCAGTCAGGGTATCGGCGATAAAACCCACTGGTGTCTAATCTTTCGATATTCCGTCCGCGCTCTCCCATGACAATGTCATCAATGGCGAATACGACATAGCCGCGTTCCGCCAGTTCGTGTCCGTGGTTACGGCCAGGTTTGAAAGGCGGTATACCAACCACCGTGTCCTTTCCCGATTGTTTGTTCGTGCCATGTAAGCATAGTATTGCCGGGACAGGTTTTTTCGCTTTTTTCGGAACAAGAAGCCAAGCGGGAATTCTTTCATCGGCCTCGACAAGATAAGTGATTTTTCTACGCACGTAGCTGCCACAATCTTGTTCGTCAACAATCGTTGCCTGATGAGAGACATTCGTCACGGGAGGCTCGCCCACAATATTCATAACGCGCTTAAAGATATCCTCCCGCTTTCCAGGCCAAGACGCAGTGGTGTCATCGTCAGTCAGAATTGGTGAAATAAATGTCATGCTTTGGGCTCATTCAATTCGATTAACCGCATATTTCGGTTTGCCGCCGGCCAGCACGTTCATGACGTTTTCCGCCGCCTTCCGTTTCAGTTCCGTCTGCGATTCTTCCGTGTACCAACCGGTATGACCTGAAACGGTGATGTTGTCTAACGTAAGCAGGGGATTGTCGGGATTCACCGGCTCCTTTTCAAATACATCCAACCCGGCGCTGTTGATCCAATGTTCGGACAATGCCCGGTAAAGCGCACGCTCGTCAATAATCGGCCCGCGCGAGGTGTTTATTATGATGGCCGTTGGTTTCATCTTGCGCAACGCCACCTCATTAAACAGTCCCCGGGTCTTGTCGTTGAGCGGCATGTGAATGGAAAAGAAGTCGCCCTCCCGCAGGGCCGTGTCCCAGTCGGTTTTCTCGGCGCCCAAGGCTCGGATGGCGGCTTCATCCAGGAAGGGGTCATAAACCAGGACCCTTTGCAACTGGAACCCGCCCAGCTTGCGGTGCAGAATGCGTGCAATTTGGCCGAAGCCGAAAAACACAAAGGTCTTGCCTTGGAGCCGCCATTCCGGCCCGGCACTTTGTATGCTCCAGACGCCGGCACGAACTTGCCGGTCCCGCAAGGCTACCTTGCGGACACAACTCATGAGCAGGGCCAGCGCCTGGTCAGAAACGTCCTCGCCGCAATAATCCGGCACGTTGGCCACCCAGATGCCCTTGGCCGTGGCGGCTTTCACGTCCACGTTGTCGTAACCGACGCCATAACGGGAAATGATCCGGCAACGGGTCAAGGCGGCAATCACGTCGGCATTGATGGGCGCCAGGTTGACGATGATGCCGTCCGCCGACGGGCAAGCCTGGATTAAGTCGGCTGCAACCTGGCTTTTGATCGTGACAATGTTCGCACCCATGGCGCTCAGCACGGCGGTTTCTTCGCGGTAATGGGGGTAGCGGTCGTCGGCAATGATCACCTGGAAACTCATGTCAACACTCCCTTCATTATAAATTAATTCAAAGCATAGGAATTTTCCGCCATTGGCGGATTCCGTCTCCGGCGGACAATCCTGACGGGACGATGGCGTCCCGCCTCCATTATTGGAGACGCCACGTCCTCGTGACGCAGTCAGTTGCCCCGCCTTGGGGAGGCCTATTTCAGACGCCGGAAAACGAGCCGAACCCACCGTCAATCGCGATGCTGCTGCCGGTGGTGAACGCGGCCGAGGGCGAGCACAGGTAGGCGATGGCGCCGACCAGTTCCTCCGGCTTGCCGAAGCGTTTCATGGGTGTTTTACCCAGGATATCGGTGCCCCGTGAAGCGGAGATTGCGCCGGGGGTCTTGTTGATCAGGTCGGCGTTTTGCAGGGTGGGGAAGAAGCCGGGCCGGATTTCATTGACCCGGATTTTAGTTGAATGGTTTTGCGCCATATAGGTCGCCAGCCACTTGGTAAAATTGCTGATCCCGGCCTTGGCGGCCGAATACGCCAGGACGCGGCTCAAGGGAGTGTCCGCGCTCATAGAAGACGTGTTGATGACGATCCCTTCACCCTGCTTGATCATTACTTTGCCGAAAATCATGGAGGGAATTATCGTGCCCATGATGTTCAAGTCGAAGGTGAAACGGATGCCGTCCACGGAGAGGTCTGGAAAGAAAAGCCCTTCTTCCTGTTTGGTGACAGCCTTGGGATGATTGCCGCCGGCGCCGTTGATCAGAATGTCCACGCGCCCGAAGTTGGCCAGCACGGCGTCTTTGGCTTTGGTCACGCTCTCCGGCTTGAGCACGTCAATCTCGGAGGCCATGGCATTGCCGCCCGCAGCCTTGATTTCGTCGGCGGTCTTCTGGGCTTCATTCAGACGCAGGTCGAGCGAGGCCACCTTCACGCCCAGCTGGCCCAAACCCCGTGCGACGGCGCCGAACAGCACACCGCCTGCGCCGGTGATCGCGGCGACTTTACCTTCCAGCGAGAATAATTCCATCAACTTTGCGTTGGCATCGAGTTTCATGATTAACCTTCCTGTTATTTGGCTGTTGACCTGTTTTACGATCGGTTCGACATTATCCCCATTTTCCGCGCACGAGTGCCCCGGTCTGGTTGGATTGATACAGGGCGGTAATAATTTCCACGCAGGCCAGGCCCAGTTCACCGCTACAACTGTAAGCGGGTTTGCGTTTCTGTCGCACGCAATCCACGGCGTCCGCCAATTCATCAACATAGCCCAGGTTCAGAAACTCGTCAACCGCCGGCTTGGTCCAGCCGAGGGTGTTGTCGGTTTTTTCAATGGCGTAGTTATACCCGGGACGGCTGTACACGTTCAGGCATGAACCGAAGGTGAGGTCGGCCTTGAGGTTGCCTTCCGAGCCGTAAATTTCTATTTTGTCGTCCATGCCGCCCACAGTGATGTAATTGCCCTCGATGAGGGCGTGCTCGCCGTTGGCGAACTTCAGGATACCGAGGGCGAAATCCTCGCCGCCGTTGTCCTTGTGGACGTAATTATCCTGGAGCCCACCGTTGCACTTGCCGAAGACCTCAACCACCGGATTGCGGCCCTCATCGCCCAGGAGGTGCAAAATCCAGCCGATGGGATGAATGGCCAAGTGAATCAAGCATCCGCCGCCGCACGATTTTTTGGCTTTGGCAAAGGGGCTATGCGTGCCGTTGTGGCATTCCTTGGCCTTTACATAAAACACCTTCCCGAGACCGCCTTCGCGAATGATCTCCTGGGTTCGGCGCAGGGCCGGGGCAAAGACCCAATCTTCGCCGTAGAACAACAGCACCCCGGCCTTGCGGCAGGCGGCGACCATCTCGCGGGCATCGCTGACGGTTGTGGCCAGGGGTTTCTCGCAGAAAACGTGCTTGCCGTGACTGGCCGCCGCCAGCACGACGTCGTGATGCAGAAAATTTGGCACACAGACCGAGACCAGATCCAGGTCTTCCTTGGCCAGCATGTCGGTATAATTGGCGTAGGTCCGCGGGATGGACCATTTCTGCGCAAATGGTTCCAAGTTGTCAATGGCCGCCACGGCGGCGATCTCCACCGCGGGGTTGCGGCGGTAACTGAAGGCGTGAAAATCCGCGGCGAATTTGGAGCCGACAATGCCGATCTTTATTTTGTCTTTCATGGTGCGGTGTCCTTGCCGTTACGGTTCGCTGTGGCTTTTCAGTTCGATTGTGACCGGTCCGTCGTTGATGATTTCCACCACCATGCGCGCCTGAAACTGACCGGTCGCGACGCGCGCCACGCCTATGATGCGCCTTAGGCCGGCAACGTATTCATCGTAAAGCGATTTGGCCTCCGGCGCGCTCGCCGCCAGAATGAAACTGGGGCGATTGCCCTTGCGGGTATCGGCATGCAGCGTGAACTGGGAAATCACAAGAACCGCTCCGTCGATTTCCGTGATGGAACAGTTCATGCGGTCTGCTTCATCCGGAAAAATACGCAGGGCGGCTGTTTTCTCGGCCAGGAACTTTGCGTCCTTGGTCGTATCACCCTGTTTTACGCCCAGGAACACGACGTAGCCGCGCGCGATGCTCCCGATCGTTTGGCTGTCCACGCTGACGCTTCCCCGTTGCACGCGCTGAATCAAGGCTTTCATAATTCAATATTTAAAGATTTTAAGGCGGGCTGACGCCCGCAACCCAAGGGAGGGCGGGCATGTTGCCCGCCGCGGACAGCGACACGCTGTCCCTCCCAAAAACATACACGTAAAAACGTGTATCTTTACGGGAAAGCGTCTAATTTTGTATTCAGACATTCTATGTTGGACGTTTGTTTCCTAAATTCTCCGTAGTCTGTCGTCTGGTGTCTGGCGTCCGTCGTCTGCTTATTTCTTTTCCGCCATCAGCCTTTCTCCGGCCCGGTGATGCCCCAGTATTTCTGCTGCAGGGATTCGCGTTCGAGCGTCATGAACGCCAGCGTTTCCGTGTAGTTATTGACGGCCCGGTTCATGGTCGCGGCAAATTCGGCCACGCGCGGCGACTCTTTACGCAGGCCTTCGGCCTGCATGAAGCGGTTAACCAGCTTGTCCGCTTCCAGGTAAGGCACTAGCTGGTACATGCGCGTGAAATCGCGCACGGGCTTCAGCGTGGCGCTCAGCCGGTGGCCGGATGGCTTTTTTTCCTGGTCGAATGCCCGCTCCATGTACACGCCCCTATCCGCGAATTTGCTCTCCGGCGTGTCCAGGAACGCAGTTGCGTTCTTTTTGTTTTCCAGCAATTTTTGAGAAACGGCCGTCAATAGGTGTCGGGCAATCTCCTCCGTGTCCGAGATAAACGGGCCCACGAATGGCCGCAGGCGACCGGGACGCGCATAGCAGTAACCCTGGACCACACCCGCGTCGTTGCGGTACACAAAACAGTCCCCTGCGCCGTCTTCAAACAGCTTGCGCAGAATATCCTCGCGCTCCAGGAACGCCGAAGCGTCGTAGCGGATGACTGCCGGCAGATCGGTCTGGGTCATGGGTGTCACGCGCTGACGGTCAAACGGCTTACCCGCAAATTCGGCCAGTTGGAAAACGGAGCGCCAGAGGCGATAGGAATTGACATAACCCACGGCGCCATACACCGTGCTGCCCATGGGGGTGGCATCGAGCCCGTTAATCACCTTGCCTTGCTCCAGCGCATAGCGCACGCAGGCCTGCATCATGGCGTTGGCAATGCCCTGACGGCGCACTTCGGGATGCACCAGGATCATGCCGATCCACGTATTGTTCCGGCCGAGCGGCAACACCGACGAAGTTGCCACGGGAATCTCGAACCCCGGGCCGGTTACCTTGGCCACAAAAGAGCCGTGCTTGTCTAATTTGATCATTCGCCGAATGTCCCCGGCCGTCTGGTTCCAGCCCGCACGCATGGTCAACAGGTGCATCGAATCGCCGTGCCGGCCGATTTCTTCCAGCCGGAAAAGATCCGTGTTGACCACCTTCTGCTCGGCGGGCAACGCGACTTTCATGGCGGGTGGAACAGTCACGCGAACGGTTTTTCCGCTGCGCGCCAGCAGTTCGACCTCACGTTGCGGAGCAAAGGCGTCGCCCTTCGGGTTATGCAGGCGAAAGCAGCCATAGAGCGCGTCCAGATAGGCATCCTGGCCGAGAACGATTTCTTGGGCTCGCTGGGGGTCGCCTTTTTTAATCAGTCGCTTCATGATTTTTTCTCCAAAACGCCGGTAGCCACCATACGGATGGCGCCGGTGGGACATACGTCCACGCAAGTGGAACAGGCCAGGCATTTTTTACGGTCAATACGGCTTTGTTTGTCCACGATTGTAATGGCGTTACAGTGGCCGACGGCGGAGCACAGTCCGCATCCGGTACATTTGTCAAGATCCACTTCCGCGTAGCCGCCGTGCAACGTGAGTTTGTCGGCTGAAGTGATTTTGTCGACGGCCAGGTCGCGGAACTCACGGTAGTTTTTAAACCCATGCCGATCCATGAATTCCTGCATTTGCTTCAACCACTTTGGTAAAAAATCAAAGCCGTGCAACATGGTTTCGGTGCAGACGCCGATAAGGTCGGCGCCGCACATGATAAACTGAATGGCATCCCTTGCCGAGGCAATGCCGCCCGTGCCGAGAAGGAAGGGGGCTTTACCCGCTTTCCGGCGGATTTCATAGACGTCGCGCAGGGCCAGGGGTTTGATCCAGGGGCCGGAAAAACAGGCCAGGGTCGGCTCGTCCTGCAGGCGATAGGGGCCCTGGTTGATGTTTTCAATATCGAATTCGGCAATCGCCAGACGGTTGGCGACCGAACACACGCAGTCGGCACCTTTGTCGTAACAGGCCTTGGCCACCTCGGCGATCCGGCCGCCTTCCGGTGTGATCTTCACAAACACCGGGATTTTGACCGCCTGCTTGACCGCTTCCACAATCATGCTGACGACGGTTGCGTTCTGGCCCATGCTGGCGCCGGTCTGCGCCGTGCGCGTTTTTTCCGATAAAGCGACATTGAAAGACATGTTCGGACAGCACATGTTAAGCTCAATCGCATGTGCCCCGGCGGATTCAGCCTTGCGGGCCATGTCTTCCCAGCCGGTTACGCCGGGTTTATCGCCCACATAAGTGATGTTGGCGAAAAGCACAAGGTTGCGCGTTGCCTTGCGCCCATCCTCGAGCAGTTTCAGGCACTGTTCGAAGGTGAGCCGTTTTTCAGCGGTGAACGCATGATATTTTTCCTTGCCAAACCAGCGGTAGCGTGGTGGGAGACTGATATAGGGCTCCGGCTCGAAGGCCAGCTTGAGGCTCGCGCCCGCCCAACCGGATTCCTCGGCCAGGACCAATTGTTCCTTCCATTTCACGGTTGGTCCGGAAGCGACAATGAAATTATTGCGGAATTTTACGTTGCCGATGGCGAGTGCAAACCTTTCGTCATCTTGATATATTTGAGATGATTTTCTCATGCTGATTTTCCATTACGATGAAAGTGGTGGGCGTATAAGTGGTGCGGTTAAATTCAGGCAAACCATTGTTAAGCGTGTCTTTTCACCAGGTAATTTCAGTCCTTTCTTTTATTAAGGTAATTCATACCAAAATGCTTTTGCCTTGACCACCGCGAATTGCGAATATATTTTCCCGATTTGCGACAGAAAAAATCAGGGCAGGGAACAGCGTTTGCGGTAGGCCGTGGGCGTGAGGCCGGTTGCCTTGCGGAAATATTCGTCCAGCTTTTTGGCGTCGGAAAAACCGGCCTGTTCGGCCACGGTGGCCATGGTGCGGTTGGTTTCCGCCAATGATCGCTTGGCCCGATTGATGCGTGCACGAATGATCGTTTCGTGGATTGAGCAGGAAAGTTTTTCCCGGAACCGTCGTTCAAGATTCCTGCGGCATAATAAGGGCGTGTTTTTGAGCACGTCCGGAACGCTTATTCGATTCCGGCAATTGGCGGCAATAAATTGCATGGCCTTGGCCAGGATCGGGTCGTCAATCGCGAAAAATTCGGTCGAACGGCGGACAACAATGTCAAGCGGCGGCAGTTTGATCTGGTGCTGGCGCGGTTTTTTGCCTTTCATCATCAAGTCAAGTATTTGAGCGGCTTCGAATCCGAGCCGGCGGGCGTCCGTGGCAATGCTGGTCAAAGGGGTCGAGGCCATTTCGCACAGCATGACGTTGTCGTCAACGCCGATAACGCCCATATCTTCCGGCATGGCCAGGCCAAGTTCGCGGCAGGCGTCAATGACCATGATGCCGATAAAGTCGGTGGCGGCAAATATGCCGGTGCGCGGCGGCAGTGATTTCAGCCATGATTTCAAATTTGCCGGCGTCCAGGAATATTTAAACGAGGGCCCCCGGTAATTTTCGAATGGCGCCAACAGATTGCATTTATAGCCGGCCTTGGTAAGGCGCTCGACAAATGCGGCGCCCCTTTCTTGCGACCACGCCCGCGGATAATAGAAGCCTGCAAAACCGAAAGCATGACAATTCAAGCCTAATAAATATTCGGCCGCCATTTTTCCCACGGCGCCATCGTCATTGATAACCGCCGGCAAATTTGGCGTGAAAGCGCTGTTCACGGTGCTCACGACCGGGATGCGCAGGGCGTTTACTATTTTGGCCAGCGGTTTTTCGTAGATTTGGACAATGGCGCCGTCGCATTCCTTGAGAATTTGCGGCCAATGATGACTGAAAAATGGATTGGCCGTGATTTGCCACTGCGCGCCGCTGTGGATATAATGCAGGATGCCTTCAAGCAGACGGCGGTTGTGCTCAAACTCCATGTAAAGTCTGATGCCGACTTTGTAGTTCATATTTCCAGGTTGCAACAGGTTTTGGCCACAACCGAGCAGAATCCAGAATGAAATGCCTGTTCAGGCTTTCCTTGTTCTGAATTCTGACTACTGAATTCTGGCTCCTTGTGCGTATTTGCCTTAAAACAAC
>VSJD01000192.1 GCA_008636095.1 Kiritimatiellota bacterium
TGCCATTTCATTCCGGCAAATTGCTCAAGCCATCCTCAGGCAATGTCAGGTTGTCAATCAGGTGCGTCTTTCCGATCTGCACGGCCAGAGCCACGAGGATGGGAGCTTCGATCCGCTGAACCCGTTGAAGCTTATCGCGATCCACGATTGCAATGTAATCCACCCGTGCCGAGTGAATCTGCTCGATGCCGGACTTCATTGCGGTGATGATCTGCTGGCCATCACGTTCGCCTTCACGGTAAAGTCGCCGGGCTGTTTTCAGCGCTTGCTGGAGGCAGAGGGCCTCCCGACGTTCGGCCGGCGAGAGATATGTGTTGCGGGAACTTTTGGCCAGGCCATCGGCTTCGCGAATAATGGGTGCCAGCACGATGGTTACGGGGAAATTCAGGTCGCGTGCCATTTGCTGGATAAGCCGCGCCTGCTGGGCGTCCTTTTGACCAAATACGGCCACGTCCGGCAACGTCAGGTTGAACAGCTTGGCTACCACCGTCAGGACACCGCGGAAGTGGCCGGGGCGCGATGCGCCACACAGCCCCTTGGAAAGGGCGTTTTCTTCCACATGGACGGAATAGCCGGCCGGATACATGGCTTCCGGAACGGGGTTGAAAATAATGTCTACGCCGGCGGCCTTGCACAATGCGGCATCGCGCTCAAAATCGCGGGGATACCGGCTGAAATCCTCATTCGGCCCGAACTGGGTGGGGTTGACAAAGATGCTCAAAACCACCACGTTGGCCTGTCGGCGCGCCAGCTTAATCAGCGATAAGTGCCCTTCGTGAAGAAACCCCATCGTCGGCACCAGGCCGATGCGTTTACCAGCGCGCCGTAGAGCGAGCGCTGTTTTCTGCATGTCTTCAGGTGAGGTGATGATGTTCATGGCCGTATGCTCCTTGCTTATGCACTAGGGAAATATATCGAACGGTGCCCGGTCAGGCCATCATAATTCTTAAGGTGCGTTTTAGTGGCCGTTCAGTAGAACGGCGGTATGCTCGGATATTTCACGCTTGGCCGGATGCCTGAGCCTTGGTTTCGGGTCAGGATGGAATATGCCACTGGCCTGCGGGCCGCGAAATGGGCTTCGTGCGAAACCTGTAGACGTCTTGGCTCGTCGAAATAGACTTTTACTGTCGAGTACGCCTTTCAGTAGGAGATCAGAATCTCGCACCGGTCCGTACGGGCGGGCAGCTTCAAGACGAGGCGCTGGGTGTAGATTTTGGAGCCGTAGTTGGGGGAGATAAAGGTCGGCTCGGTCTTCCAGATGCCCTTGTCCGCCTTCATCCCGATGCCGAGCGGGCCTCTGCGGATGCGGATTTCCGTCGGCTCGTAAGCGACGATTATGCATTCGGCAGAGAGCATGAAACCGCATTCGGAGGCCGGAGGTGGCCCTTTTGGATTGAGAAGCTCGTCGGTTATCGCAATTTCCTTTGCGGCCTTGTCCCATACCAGTGCGCGCTGGTGAGTCGCACCGTTCGGGAGGCGCTCGTAGGCGTGGTGGAGTCCGCGGAAGATGTCCTTGTCCGCGCCAGGCGTCCACTCAAGGCATTCGCACTTGGTTTCTTCCAGGATGCCCCACCACTGGTTGGCTATGCCCCAGGTGTTCTGCTCGGCGCCATCGAGACACAAGGTGTTGTGGGCCTTGACGGAGCGGTAGGCGTTCCGAAAGTATTCGCTGGCGGTGTAGGTGTAGATTCCCGGATCGACGAAAACGTCAAGGCCTTCGAGCATGAGCGTGAAGGCCAGCTTGTCGTTGTGGGAGTGCCCGCCCTTGCCGAGCGTCCCGACCGGGCCGCAGTTGATGAAGGCGTAGCTGCCTCGTCCGTCGCGCATGACATAGAAGCCGGCCTCCTTCATGGCGACGCTCTTGGATGGGATTGACTTCCGCAACCTGACGCCGCATCCGAGGAGCGATTCGGCGTATTCCAGATGGCGTTCGTCGAATTCCGTGGCGAGCGAGTTGTCGTCGAAAAGCTCCGCGCCGACTGCGAGGAGAAACCTGTAGTCACGTGCGTCAAGGCCAAGCCCCTCAAGATAGAGGAAGCGGCCCGAGTCGTTGTCGCCGATCAGCGGTATAAGACCATCAGGTTGGAGCATGTCCTTGTAGGTGGAAAACATCCTTTTGTAGAGGCCGAAGCTCTCCTTTCCGAGCTGCCGCTCCAGCCAGTTGCGGATATCATTCGCGGACGCCATGCCGTCGAGCCTTGCGGCATTGACCAGCGAACCGGCCAGCATCTCCAACACCAGGCAATGGTAGGATGTGGCGCCCTCGAAGTTCGTGCCCTCCTTGTAACTCTGATAGACAATCTGCTCCCTGGTGGCCTTGAGGGCATAGGCGCGCCAGCCAGCGGCCTTTTCACAGCGTCCGGCGAGGAAACTGGACACCATCAGAAGCCCGGCCAGGTTGGCGATGAAATGGTTGGGATGGAAATTGTGTTCCGGGAATTCGAGGTTGCCCATGATGTAGTCCCCGTGGGCTGCGAGGCTTTCAAGGAGGATAGCCTTCAAGGTATCGTCGATTTCGTCGCCGAGGGTCTCCGTCGCAACTACCATGTTCGCGGCGCGTATGGAAACATTCATGTTAGCCCGCCAGGCGGATCCATATTCGGGCGGGTTGAAGGCGATGAAGTCAAGAAGTTGGGCCAGCATTTCCTCCTTGTAGCCTCCGTCCCTGAAGGCGAGAAAAGCTCTGGCGAGCGGGACGAGCTGGTAGAGGCGCCCAAGGTCTGCCGAGACCTTGGCGTCAACGCCTTCGACAACGCCATATTTGAGTTGCTTGTGGTGTATGCCTGCGCTGAAGCGGGCACCGGACTTGAAGTCAATTTGCCAGTCTATCGGCACGTAGCCCGGACGCAAGCGTTCGATCAGCCCGGAGAGGCGTTTATAGACTTCCCTGTGGAACGCGGGGATTTCGGCGATGGCCTCCTCTACGCTCCAGGGGGTTGAGAAATTCTTTCCCTCAAACCCCTCCGTGTGCATTCCGTAATGGACTCTGCGCCAGCCGCTGCCCAGGATGTTGAATTCATGGGCGAGGTAGTGGCCGGCAATCTCCTTGAGAGACTTGAGATTGCCTTCGTGGGCGGAGAATCGGAATGTGTTCACTGTATGGCGCATCTTATTCTAAGTCTGTGGTTTGATAAGATTTGAAATCCTTGTGGCACAGCTCCTGAGAGTTGCGAAGACGTTCTTCCGCTTGCTGGTGAAACGGAAGAGCGGCATCGCCGAACCAATCGCTATGGGATGGTAGGGGGCCGGTGCGTCTATTATGAAGCCGACGCCGCCAAGCTGTCTTTCCTTCGAAAGGAGCGTGGTCCCTCCGTTGACCCTGATGCGGACAAGGGCCTTCAGAAGTCCGGTGAGATTGTCGTTGCCGTTCCAAAGTTCGCCAGGCGCTCCCAGCAGTTCGACTACGTTCCGAACCTGGTCTTCGGGCAGTTGCGCCAGAAGGCAGCGTCCGGATATGGTGGTGTAGAGGGGTTTGAAGGTGTTGGGGGCCACGACTATTTCATTGTCGCAGAGGATGCGGCAGATTATCTTCACGGTCCCTTGCCGGTAGGCCACCAATGAGATGTTCTCGCCGATCTCCTTGCGGGCCTCCTCACAAAGCGGCCGTACGATGTTGCTTAGAAACTCATCGCCAAGGCCGCCCTGTGGCAGTTTGAGCAGCTTTGGTCCAATACGGTATTTGCCGCCGGGGCCATCCTGTGCAAGATATTCAAGGGCCAGCAAGGTCTTAATGAGGTTGTATGCGGTCGGCTTTTCCATGCCTAGTGCGCGGGCTATATCGACCAGCCGGATGCAGCCATCCGGACTGCGATGTACAGTCTCAAGTATCTTTGCGGCCTTTACGACAGACTGAATCATGGTACAGCGCTCCTTGCTATCCTGCGCCAAGCCTAAGTTTTCAGTTTATAGGTGGCGAAGACCTTCAACCGTTTCAGCGTGAAGAAGCCATTCTCGCCTGCCCGAAGAATATCGCCACCTTCGATTTCATGCAACGCTTTGACCTTGCCAAGCCGCTTCGAGAATTTCACGCAAAGTCCATCCAGAGGTGCCACCCATTCAACCGCGCGCCTGTCTTCGTACATTCCCCCGCAATAGTTGAGCAGGTGCAGATATACGCCTGAGGCGCTTTCCGTGAGATTCATTATCACGCCCGCCGGAGCCTCCAGCTCCAGTACCGGGGCACCATCCAGCAGGATGCGGAAAAGCTCCCTTAGCAGATGCCTTGTCTCGGGGAGATTACGCTGTTCGTAGAATTCGTCCAAGGGAACAGCGGCGTAAATGACCTTGCCGCGCCCGAAGCGGTTCAGTGTTATTCCCGGCGGAACTCCGAAGGGGAACTCCAACGTCGCGCCGAAGGCTCCGCCAGCGGGGAGATATAAGTTGGCAAGGATCTCGACGCCAGGGGCTGGCTTGACAATGTTATACTCGATCCAGCGCTTGAGGCCCGGGATTCCAACTTGGGCATCGCTGACCGGCGTAAGGTCGCTCGCGATGCCTTCGAGAGCGGCTTTCAGACGGCTATCCTTCAATTTCAGGTAGGCCTCCGGCACGAGCGAATAGCCATGCAGGGGGCCAGTCTCACGGTATTCCCTGGACCTGTATGGAGCCTCTGGACGGTGGTTTGAGAAGTTGACTCCCAGAAGGTCCGCGGCCGCGAAATCGGGAAGCATCCCGCCATCGGCGTCGAAGAGCGTGAAGTCGCCGCATGCCAACAGGGAACCGCCATTGCAGACATATTCGCGGACAAGCTCCAGCTTCTCTGGCGCCAGCGAGATTCCACCAGGGATGGCAATCGCCCTGTAGGGGGTGAGACGCTCGGCCGTGAATTGGGTGTCGAAGAGGCAGTCGAAATGCAGATGCTCCCCGAGGAGCGCGGAGAAGGCGCCGCCGAAGGCGTTGTCGAGCGGCGCGCGTCTGAGGGCCGAGGCGTTCTCCGCGCTGACGCGCGAATAGACAAGCGCTATCTCCTTCACTGGCTCGCCGCGATGATAGACCTCAGGGTTTGCCTTGAACTTTGCCACCTGCGCGGACATCATCCCGCCCGCCGACTTGTCGTTGAGGAAGGTCGAGACTGTGCCGAGCATGGGAGTGGAGCCATGCATGAGGTAGGCGCCGGAGAGCACCTCCAGCTCCGTCATGGGGAAGTTCCTGAGTGTGTCATAGGGGCCGGGCGGCAGGTAACCCATGGAGATTTTGCCGAAGGATGCACCGAGACGTATGCTCTGGAGCATATCCCAGATGCGCCCAGGGCGGTGCACTTCGGTGGTGTTGCCGCCATCGGCCCATCGCATGGTTCTCTCCGGGATGCCCGTCGGGTGGTTGGGCAGATGCTTGAGGGGCTTGAGGGCCATGTTGAAGAGAAGGGGTAAGGATGGGAAGTCGGCAAGATCCTCGCGGAGCTCCCTTACGATTCGTTCGCAATGTGCGTCCCGGATCAGGTTGTATTTAAGTTGCGAACCATCGGAGAGATTGAGCGGGGACGGCATCGGTTCGTCGTAGTGCTTGAAATATTCGGCCCGGCAGCTGTCGCAATGGCAGTCGCCGTACCAGGTTGGGCCGTCGAGATAGAGAGCGTCGAACTGGTATCTCTTGCAAAGCTCACGGATGGTTTGGCGCATGGCAAAGGTGAATTGCATATTGGCCATGCAGGTCCTGTAGTGGTGGTCTGGGCCGTTCTGGCGGGCGTCGCGTCCGTCGGACTCCTTGCCGACCCATTCGGGATGGAGCTTCGCGACATGGCTGTGGAGAACTCCGTAATGGCAATAGGCCATGACTTTTACGCCGTTGTCCCTCATTGTCCGCAATATCTCGCCGAAAAGGTCGCGGTCGCCAAGCCCCGGATACTTGGGCAGATACGCGGACTCGGAGAAGGAGTGGACGCCCCAGCGGATTGCCGGATAGCGCAAGAGGCTGGCTCCCATGGCCCTGACCGCAGCCAGGACTTGCGAAGGTTCCCGCCAGGCTGGAAGTTCATTCTCCTCCAGAATCGCGACGGGAGTTTCTTTCAACCACTGCCAATGCGGATATTCCTGCATCTTCATACATACCATCTCCTTTATTCTTCGCTTAGAGCCAGCGAATCAGCGTACGGTATTTGCGGTAGAGCGCCTGGTTCCTCTCAAGGCCGCCCTCGACGTTTATGCTGTTGATGATCGGCGGTTCGATGCCCTCTGCGAGAAGCATTTCGCAACATCGCAGGACAAGCGCGTTGCAGATGAAGGCGTTGCCGAAGGTCGAATAGGAGCCCACCTTGCTGTCAAGTCCATCCATCTTTATCAAGGCATCGCCGTATTCCATGTAGGTGAAAAGGACGGTATCGAACATCTCGTGGAGGTTCTGGCCGGAGGGATGCCTTCCGGGGAAGTTCTTTGGAAGCTTCTCCGCATAGTCGGTGGAGGTCACGGCGATGACCTTGACGCCGCGCTTCTTGCACTCGATGGCTGTCTCAATAGTGACGGGGTTGATTCCATAGCCGTTGACCAGAATGAGGAGGTCGTCCTTGCCGATCCCGTAGAAATCGAGAATGGAGGGAGCGAGGGCGGCGGAGCGCTCACCCATCGGCACATGCGGTATCCTTATGCTGTCGGCGAAGACGGGGCTGATGCAGGCCAGTCCGCCAGCACGGTGGAACATCTCCTCGGCCATCATGTTGGAATGTCCGCCACTGCCGAAGACGTAAATGATCTTGTCCTGCTTGATATGGTCGGACATCACTCTGGCGGCCTTCTGCAAGGTATCCGCCTGTTCTTTGTAAATCCGCTCCAAATGGGCTTCGATCCGGTCCAGATACTCCTTTACGTAATTATGCATGCGAATCCTCCTGTTTGATATTGTATTGTAATACTTGTTTTATATGGCAATACTACCATGGGGTAAAAAAATGTCAATAGCGTTTCGTAATATAATTCCGCACGGCTGTGTCAGGTACATTTTAGTGGCCGTTCAGTAGAACGGCGGTATGTTGAACATTTGCGCTTTTCATTAGCGGTCGTCTGCGTACCATATAACCGTGGTTCGAGAAGGGGCTCTAACAATAACTTTCGAAACTCGAAAGGGACGTATGACTCTCGGTAGCGAGCATGAAATTCGGACAATGACCCGAGCGGATATGGATTTGGCGGTGGACTGGGCGGCAAAAGAAGGCTGGAACCCGGGCCGGCACGATGCCGACTGCTTTTACACCACCGATCCGAATGGGTATTTCATGGCCTTCCATGGCGGCGAACCAATCGGCTGTATCAGCGCGGTGGCCTATGACGAAAACTTCGGCTTTATCGGCTTTTTTATCGTCAAACCCCAGTACCGGGGCGGTCGGATCGGCATTCGCCTGGGAACGCACGCTTTGGATTATCTGGGGCCGCGTAATGTCGGTATTGACGGTGTGGAAAAGAAGGTAAAAAATTACATCCACCATGGCTTTACACTGGCCGGCCATACGATTCGCTATGAAGGGCGGGGTATTGACGGGCAGGCTACGGTCAATCTCCGGCCTATCGCCGAGGTGCCGTTTGACCAGTTGGCGGCGTATGACCGTCGCCATTTTCCCGCTCCACGGCTGCATTTTCTATCACGCTGGATTAAACAGCCGGACAGCGCCGGGTTCGCGGTGATGAGTGGTCCAAGCCTGACCGGGTATGGCATCGTCCGGGCCTGTCGGCAAGGATATAAAATCGGCCCTTTATTTGCCAATAACCCCGCCGTGGCGGAAGAACTGTTACTGGGGCTTATTGCCGTCGTGAAGTCGGACGGTCCAGTGTATCTCGATGTTCCTGAAGTAAATACCACCGGTGTAAGTCTGGCGCTCCGCTACCACATGAAGCCTGTGTTCAAGACTGCCCGGATGTACAATCGCAATGCCGTCAGCCTGCCGGTGCAAGCCATCTTTGGTATGACCAGCTTTGAATTGGGGTGAATAATATTGACGGGGCTGTAACCTGAAGGCTAATGGTCTGTAAATAATCCTGAATAATTTGAAAATCCAGGCGCGGAAATATTATTTACCATTCATAAACCAGGCAGTCATTTTGCGGGACAGTCAATTTTACTTCCCGCTGTTTATCGTTCACCAGCATAATATTCTCCGCAGTGGGGGCATCGTTGAAAATTACGGTAATATATTTATGGCCATTTTGCCAAGAGACGATTTCCGCATTGCCCAGCTTTAGCGTGACATTGCCAGCTTTCTGGCCTTCAATAAAATAATTTTCATATTCGGCTATCAAGGCGTTAGCTTCGCGGATAGGTTTAATCAGCTGATCATCCATGCCCCAGATGCCGCAGAAAGACCAGCCGTAACTGCCGCCTATGGCAATATGTTTCAGTATAAAATTTTTTAAATTAGGCAGGGCCTGGTAAGTGCTTCTATTGGCGTTTTGAGAGTAGCGGCCCACGTCGCCGTAATGAAAAACCTGCAGGCTGTTGATAATTTCAGGATTATTTTTGAGCTCAGGATTTTTATCCAAAAAAGCTTTGCGCAGGTCGCGCACTACCGACAAGCCGCCTTGAAAAGATGGCCTTTGCATGGCAATATCCAGATAGGGGCCGGACATTCCCCAGTCCACGCCATAGCACTGCCTGGTCTGTTCGCCGTTCGGACCGGTATAAATGCCGAAGTTGGCCGCGGGATTGCTTTCCCGGGCAGCTTGCCGCATTAGAGTCCAGACCCTGATATGCTGCCCGCATTTAAAATCAACCCACTTTTCGTATAATGTCGTCCTGCATTCCGGCAAGGTCGGAACATGGTCCAATTTCAGATAATCCTGGAAAGCCCGCAGACAGCGCGGACAAATACAGACCTGTCTAACGACGTTGGAGTTACTAGGATTTAAAGTTCCTTTGTAAACAAAATTCGTAAAAAACGGGGCGGCCCTGATTTCAAAATCCCACCAGATACCGTCCAATTTGTTGAATTCTACGGATTTTTTAACAATCTCATAGGTTCGTCCCAGCCAGGGGTTTTCCTTGCCGCCCTTGACCGTATTTGTCGGAATATCGTACTTGCCGCCATCCAGGCCGTGTGTCAGGCAGACACGGTAATCAGGGGTTTTATTGCCGTGAATGGTTGTGGCCCAGAACTCAGGATGGTCCTCGCAGTATTTTTTTGCGGTTGGATCATAAAGGAAACGAAGGTAGGTCCTGGTTTTAAAACCCAATTCTTTCGCTTCCCGGGCAATGGGAATATCGAGGTCTTCCGGGGAAATTGGATTTTCAAAATCGATATCCGGCATATAAGGTAGAACCGTATTTAATCCCCAGGAACGGAATTTCTGCAAATACAACTTCCTGATCGCCGGTGTTTCCGCTTGCAAAGCGGTTTCCGCGATCCAGACTGAAGTTTCCAGTTTTTGGGGCGCACGCGCGTTTTTACCGGCGGTTAAAAGGACTTGCCCTTCTTTAATTACCACGCCATTCTGGTCTTCCAGGCGCCAACCCAGGGTTTCAGGCAGTTGCAAATTCTTGTCTATATTTAAAACAATTATTTTGACGTAATTGACATCATCAATATTTGCGGTTTTTTCTTTGAGCAGAATATTTTCGGTTTTGATATCACAGGCAATCAGATATTTTTTACCGGGATTTAACCCGATCCATCCGTGTTCTTCCTGTATTTTATCAGCAAAGCTGTCTGCTTTGAGCGCGACCCGGCAATAGTAGCTGGCGTAGCTGTTGCTGTTCCCAGCCAGGGAAATGGTTTTAGGCAGCAGGAAAATAATTTTATTATTTTCCAGATCCTTGATGGAGAAATTTTTAAAAAGCAGGTTGCCTGATAAAACACCCAGGTCGGCGGCGCCTCCGGTTTTATCCGCGAAAACCGGAATAACGCCGCATGAAGAAGCCGATTCCGGGGCCTTGATTTCCCATTCCAGATGTTCCCAGTCGCGGGTGCCGGAGAAGCGCATTAATGATTCGTTGTAAAAGTGCACCATGTTCCTGTCAAAAAAGCAGGCGCGCAGTTCCATGCCCTGTGCAGGCATTTGGCAGCAAAGTTCGTTTCGCAAATTGCCGCTGGACTTATTTTGACGCAAGATTTGTTTAAGCGGTTTATTAAACCTGCTTGAATTGTCAGTGCCCTCTATGGCCAGCGGGCTTAAGGTGATTTTATCCGGAAACGACAAAATCATGTTAATCGGGCCGCGATTCGTAACCGCAGGAATGGCCGGCCGCAGCATCAAGATTCCGCCCGGGGTTACTTCAATTGTTTTGGCGAAAAAGGGTGAGTCCGGCCATAATCCTGGTTTTTCCTGGCTGCCTTTCGTTTCCTTCATTAGTGATAAAAATATCGTCGCTATGAAAACAACCAGCCCTATTGTAAAAATATTTGTTTTTGACATAATTTTACCTCGTCTGCCCGATAACTTGTGTCATGTTAATTATACTTGTTAGCCAGTAGCAAGTGCAACGCTAACTGGTCGAGTTTGCCCGCCTACGGCGGTGCCTTAGGCGACCAGGGCTATGCCTTCTGTGGGCATCGATTCGTTTGATAGATAAAATATGGTCGGGTGGGCGTTTGGATGCAAGCAGAAATTTGATCATATAGCGGTATCAGGATTCTGTTGTCAGGATCTGTTCCGCCTTCCAGCGCCCGGCTTTCTTGAAAATCCGCCAGGTGGCAATCCGGCGAGGATGTACCGTGCCCAGGTTGATGTGTTTGCCCAGCCAGGTTAATTTTGCCCGTACCGTCTGTCCCGTACTTTCCTGAACGCGCACAATCCAGCCCTGCCCATTATGCGCCGTTTTGAGCGCAAGCAGATGCAAGGTTGAAGGCATCAGTTCCGCCAGGGATCCCTGGCGCGGCCAAGAAGCTTTTTTGGGCGGCACAGGAACGGTCAGTGCGGTCTGTTCCAGTTCTCCGGCCAGGTGCGGTAATTGCCCGTCGCCGGGCGCGAGAACGAAACGGAATTTCAATTCCCCGTTATCCACTGTGGGGCGCCACAGTTCTTCCCTGGATCCCATGGTTCGGTTGTCGGCATAACGACTGGCGCGGACAATCGTGGCCTGCAGAGCGCCGTCCTTGTTGTTGAACGCATAAAGCGCGTCACTGGCAAAACCGAAACTTGTGTTTATTCCTTTCACGCGCACCCAGCGTCCGCCCGGAACTTCGCCGCAGGGTGTGCGCCGGATTACGCCGCCCGGCACCTCAAATTCCGCCTTGTCTCCAACCGAAGGCATGACCAGTTTCAGTCGCGCGGAGCGTTCGTTCCATAAAACGCGGGCATTAACATCAACGGCGGGCCGGTTGCGATAAACCGAAATCATCAAGTCCATATGGGAGTGTCCGCCGGTCATTCGAACCCATAACGTGCCTCGTTCCGGTCCGAATTCGATTGTCCGGACATCGGCAATTTTCCAATTATAGCGGATTTCCTGCAAATCCAGCGAACCCGGTTCGTCGCAGTCGCCGCCCCAGGAGCCCCATGGATCTTCCACGGTGATGGCCCCCAATCCGGATTTGCCAAATACCGGTTTGCCCTTGAAGAAAACCTGAATACCGGTGCCGCCTTTGACGGCATTCACGCGATATATTCCGTTGTTAATGATGCCGGCGCGCGCATTAACGGGATTTGACACGGCGGGTATTGTTGCGCCTTCCTTCCAAGCCAGAGTGAAAACATTCCAGCCCAACGGCGGCAAAGTTACATGGGCT
>VSJD01000133.1 GCA_008636095.1 Kiritimatiellota bacterium
GTCACAAAAAGCGTGATAGCTTGGCGAATTTAATCTAAAAAGCCTTGTCGAACCTTTTTTCAATGTCATATCTGTGCGTGCGGCCGTCACAACAGATGATAGGCTCTATTTAAAAAAGGTTAGGTTTTTTAAGCTAAACTATTGATAGAAAGCACATAATTCAAAACATGAGTATTCGCTCTTCTCCGGTCTGGCATCAGTCGTCTGGCGTCTGGCGTCCATCTTCATTCCTGGCCCGCGCGCGTCAGATGAATCCGCAACTGAAACTGTTCCTGGTAGGAGTTGCGCTCTTGAGCATCACCGGCGGCATTGGCGAAAGCACGTTCAATAATTTCTTGAGCGACACCTTTGACCTGAATGCCGCCGCCCGCGGCTTGCTGGAGTTTCCCCGGGAACTGCCGGGGCTCCTGACGGCCCTTTTTGCCGGGGCGCTTTTTTTTCTCAGCGAAACGCGCATTGCCGCGTTTTCCGCGCTGTGCATCGGGGTGGGCATGCTGGGTATTGCAATCTGGGGCGCTTCCTGGACGGTCATGCTGGTCTTCATGTTTGTCTGGAACGCGGGCATGCACATGATGATGCCGGTGCGCTCGTCCATCGGCATGGAATTAGCTCACGCCGAACACAAGGGACGGCGCCTGGGTCAGATCCAGGGGTTTGGAATTGCCGCCAGCATTGTGGGCTGTGCCCTGGTGTGGATCCTGATGAAGTACATCGGCGCCGGGTACCGGACCATGTTTATCATCGGCGGACTCGTGGCCTTGCTCGCCGCTTTTATTCTGTTCACCATGTGGATGCCGAATGCCCATCTGCAACGTCCGAAATTCGTGTTCCGGCGTCAGTATTGGCTATACTACACGCTGGCCTTTTTGTTCGGCGCGCGCAAACAGATTTTCATTACCTTCGGCCCCTGGGTGCTGATTAAAATTTTTCACCAGCCGGCTTATATTTTTGCCCAGCTCTGGATGGTGGCCGGCGCGCTGGGTATTTTTTTCCAGCCCGCGTTGGGCCGGGCCATTGACCGGTTTGGCGAACGCTGGGTTTTGGTGGTGGATTCCGGGATGGTTTTCCTGGTGTGTATCGGTTACGGCTACGCGCACCTGGTTGGCAGTCACGCGCTGGCGCTGGGCGTGCTCTATACATGTTTTGTGGGCGATCTCCTGCTCTTTGGGACCAATATAGCCCGCGATACTTACCTGGCCAAAATTGCCCTCAAACCCGAGGACGTGGCGCCCTCGCTCTCGCTGGGGGTCAGCATTAATCACGCAGTTTCCATGTCCGTGCCGGCCCTGGGCGGGTTGATGTGGATGAAATACGGGCACGCCTCCGTGTTCCTGGCGGCGGCTGGCGTGGCCGTTGTGATGTTATTCTTCAGCAACCGGATCCGCACGGGCCGCGTCTAAATCCGCGCGTAACGACGCGCGGATAATGGTTAATGGATGATGGTTGATGGTTCATGAAGCGAGTCGTACCGAGCTTTGCCGCAGGACCGCGAGACCTCGATCGGCAAGGTGCGCTCCGGGTTCAAGCGTGCTTCGTCTGGGTCGTATCGGCCATCGACCATTCCCGCCGAAGGCGGGTCTGCCTATGGCGGAAACCATAAACCATCAGCCATTCCCGATCGGCGCGTTTGCCCGGATCGGGGGCCGCGCTTCGAGCATTGTGGAAAGGCCGGTAGATGGTATAGTGCATGAATCGTGCATGAATTCTCGATAGCCCAAACGATTGTGCAGGCCGTGCTGGCGGAATTGAAAAAAGTTCAGCCCTCTCGCCTGGTCCGCGCGCGGATTGTGGCCGGAGGCCTGCATCAGCTCGTGAGCGCCAATCTGACCTTTGCCTACAAGGTGTTGACCAAAGAAACGCCGGCGGCGGGGTCGCGCTTGAGCATCCGCCGTGTGCCGATCACGGCCGAATGCCGCCAGTGTCATTGGCGCGGCAAAATCCGGGGCGCTCTGTTTGTCTGCGGCCGGTGCAAGGCCGGTGACATCGAGATTACCGGTGGCAGGGAACTGTACCTGGACAGTATCGAGGTGGAATCAGCATCCTTGCGGGATTGACCGATGAAAAGATATGTTTTGACGGTAATGGGAGCGATATTATTCGCCCTGGCGGGGGTGGCCCGAACCAATCTCCTCGTGGCCGTTACTTCGGTAAACAGCCAGATCCGCCTGGACATCCGCTACGCCACGACCAATAATTTCACGGGCCAACAGATTTATCCCGTACCCAAAGCGTATCTGCGTCCCGCGGTCGCTGAAAAACTGTCGCGCGCACAAAACGAACTGATGCAACAGGGTCTGGGATTGAAGGTCTTTGATGCGTACCGTCCGCTTACGGTCCAAAAAAAGTTCTGGGCCATTTTACCGGACGAACGCTACGTGGCGAATCCGGCCAAAGGCTCCCGGCATAACCGCGGCAGTGCGGTAGATATTACGCTGATTCAACTGAATACCGGGGAAGAGCTGCCGATGCCGACCGGCTACGACAATTTCACGGAGAAGGCGCATTATGCCTATACCAATCTACCGCCGGAGGTTCTGCGCAATCGCACCCTGCTGCGGGATACCATGGTCCGTAACGGCTTCGTCCCGTTCGACACTGAGTGGTGGCACTTCGACGATGCCGCCTGGCAGACATATGCTCTGCTGGATCTGACAATCGAGAGCCTCCCATGAAGCCGATCCCTTATTCTTAGCCAGCCCTTTCCCCCTGAGCGCCGGTGCCGGAAGACTGCCACTAAATAATATCCAAAATAGTCGTCAATTAGCTTGTAAGCCGGTTGCGAGTGTGGTAAACTACAAACATCTGGTGGATTTTTTACGGTTGATATAATACGGTGAATGTTACAGTGCAGCAAGTGTTATGTTCAAAACAAAGCGCAAGGAGATACCATGAAAACTGCCATCGGATTATTATTGTCCCTCATTATTACGGGATCGGTATTTGCTACAGGCATATCCGTCAATTTTGATGGAGCCAAGGTTGTCTACATTGACCAAAATAATGTCCTGAACAAAATAGATGACCACGGAAATGTGTCGTTCGTATTGAGCACGAATGTAGGCGTCTCTTACATTCATTTCAGCGAGCAGGGCAACCTGTTTGTGGTGTTCCAGTCAAAACAACGCTTCAGCGACGGATATGATTATCTGCTAGCCAGAGCAGTGCCAACCAATAATACGATTTCAGGAATTGATACGAACTTATCGTCTATCACATTGGATTCAAGTGGCTTGTGCCCTGGGGTCCAATCGGATTCATCAGAAAATTTATATTATCTTGCTGGTAACGGGATACTTAACAAATGCGTGGGTGCCAACGGAACGAATATTGTTAATTTGATTAATGATAACATTTCTATAGACGAATGGTTGGTGCGGTCAGACGGCATAATTCTTATGGGAGGATCTACGGCATCAACAGATGTCAATTGGCTGAGAAAACTGACACCGGATAATAATCTGTCGTCATTGGCAGTTGGTGCTTCTGTGCAATTCTTGCTGGATTTCCCTGACGATCGTGTTTACGCCGGGATATGGGGCAGTACCCCGTATTATGGTGTTTTTAAACTGCCGGTTGCCTTGACTACTATTGATGCTTATACACCTTATATTGCTGGAAACATGGGGGTAGGCGCTACCCCCGAATATGCGGTCGATTCAATGACAAATGGGCATAATTCAACATATACGGAGGGATTACGTGGTTGGTTCGGATCAATAATCGAAAAATGTATTAAAACAGATAATGGACGAACGATAGTGTTGGCAGGTTCTGGCAGTAGCAAAACCGTTGTTCAATACTATCCGACACCAGAAATCATCGAACCCACTCTTATTGATAGTCCCACATTAATTGAAAAAATATCGAACCTTTTGCTGATTGCTGGCACAAAAAACGGTGTGAATAAACTGATTTTATATGATCCAGCAACATCTAATGACATCAGTCTCTTAAATGAGGATATTGAAGTTTATCACCTGACATCGCTCTATGATGGTTATGTATGGCTGGATGGCTTGAAATTCAACGGCAATCAGTATGTGGTCGGTAAGATTCAAATCACAAACAGCCCGGCGTTACGTGGAGCATTACATGGGGCGGCTACATCAGTTGGATCATTTCAGGAAATGGCAACGCTGTCGGGTAAACCTGCTGACTTGGTGGGTGTTGTCGCATGTCCAATACTGGCACCGACCAGCGTGAACGCAAGTGATGGCACATACACGGACAAAGTACGTGTTACTTGGTCAGCAAGTACGGACGCAACCAGTTATCTGATTCTGCGTTACACGAACAGTTCTTCAGGATTGGCTAGTCAAATTGGAACAAGTACGGCAACCACTTATGACGATACTACGGCCACTCCAGGGACACCTTACTACTACTGGGTCAGGGCAACGGATGGGTCTAATGTTAGTTCCTTCAGCAGTTCCGATATGGGTTATTGCAGGGCACAAGCACCAAATGACTATGACGGTGACGGCAAGTCCGATTTGGCCGTGTATCGTGACGGCTATTGGTCCATCTACTTGATGACGGGTAGCGTTCTCCTCGACAACGATGGCGTCTGGGGCGGGGCGGATTGCATTCCGGTGCCCGGGGACTATGACGGTGATGGCAAGGCCGACCTGGCCTTTTACCGTGACGGCTATTGGTCTATCTACTCGTTGGCGAACGGATTAATCCTCAACAACGGTGGTGCTTGGGGTGGGGCGGATTGTATCCCAGTGCCAGGGGACTACGATGGCGATGGCAAGTCCGATCTGGCCTTTTACCGTGACGGTTATTGGTCTATCTACTCGTTGGCGAACGGATTAATCCTCAACAACGGTGGTGCTTGGGGTGGGGCGGATTGTATCCCAGTACCCGGGGATTATGACGGTGACGGCAAGGCCGACTTGGCCTTTTACCGTGACGGCTATTGGTCTATCTACTCGTTGGCGAACGGATTAATCCTCAACAACGATGGTGTCTATGGCGGGCCAGGCTGGACACCCGTGTCAGGGGACTACGATGGCGATGGCAAGTCCGATCGGGCCGTGTATCGTGACGGTGATTGGTACATCTACTCGGTGACGGGTAGCCTTATCCGGCATGCCGTCTGTGGCGGGGCAGGCTGGATCCCGGTGACGGTAAACGTTCAGTAGCAACAATCATTCCTGTCATCTCTCATAAAAAGGGATTCTGACCTAATAAGTCAGAGTCCCTTTTTTCTTCTTGTTCCGGGTGATCCAATGGATTATAGTAACAGCATGAATGAAATAGTTTTTGAGGTTATACAGGAAGCAGACGGCGGCTTCGTGGCCGAATGTCTGACCGAGAGTATTTTCACTCAGGCCGATTCATGGGACGAGTTGCGTCGGAATGTGAAAGAGGCGGCGGGAGCATACTTTTTCGACAAAGTTCAACCACAATAGTTACGCTGTATCATATTCTCATGAATGAATACGGATTTACGGATTATTTCGAAAACGAGGTTTTGCGGAAACGCCCGTATCTCAGGAAGGATTGGTGTATTCGGGTCGTTGAGAACCCTTTAAAAACAGAGCCGCAGGAACACAATCGGTTCCGCTTCTGGGGTTCGGTTGATGAACTTGAAGGACGCATTCTGCGCGTGATAACGCTTGCGGATAAAAAAACGATACACAACGCTTTTCCAGACAGGAGATTCAAACCATGCGACTAAAATATTATCGAGACACAGATTCCCTTTACATAGACTTCTCTTCAAAACCAAGCGCTGAAAGCCGGGAGATTTCCGAAGGCATCATGTTGGATTATGATACCGACGGGAATCTCGTCGGAATTGACATTGACAATGCCAGCCGGAAGATTGATTTGAAAGAGGTAATTTTGAGCAAGCTTCCTGCTGAAGTCGAAGCATTGATAGCCTGATATTGCCTATATTGATCCCATTCATCTAATGCGGGCCTTATCGCTTGGTCGACTACGCCCAAATATTATACGCCATCCTTGTGCCCAATAATAATGTCAACGCAAGGCCTGTGACATCGAAATTACGGGTGAAAGAACCATATCCAACCAATCCTTAAAAATTGAATCCACCCATGCCCAAGCTGAACATTAAAATCTATCGGAACCTGATGGGCGCCACGGCAGTAGAGTTCCGCAAGTCGAAACACACTGCGTGGCTGTCCTGAAGCACTGCCCTGTAGCGTGCTGACTAAAAGGAGGCGCTGCTACAGGGTGCGCCGAGTCGGCGAGGCTCTACTTTAGGGCGCCAACGATAAGTGGGCGGAGCGCACGCGCGCCCTGCTGAAAAAGCACCATGTGATCATGCTCAACCTGATCGGCGCGCCTTAACCTCTTGGAGTCAATATGAATAAACTCGTTTTCTCTTTCCTTGCTGCCCTCCCTTGCATCCTGTCTGCAAGCACACTGGCAAGGCCCCTTAGCGTGTTCAACTTTATGACCGTGACGCAAATCGCCCAGGTGCAAAACGGCACATCAACTGATGACACGCATCAGGTCCAAGCCGCACTTAATGCCCTTCAAGCCGGCAGCCCAGGATCGCTATATTTCCCTGCGGGAACTTATAAAGTAAAGACTACGTTGTTTACTTCGGGGGTTTTGTCTTGTCGTATTTTTGGCGAAACGGGTTTCGATGGAGCAGAATCGGTCATGAACGGTGGTACTAAAACTATTATAAAATGGATAGGTCCAAGCGATCCTAGTTCCCCGGTTGTCAGACACACCCGTGCCAATGGCATGGTTTGGAGCGGGATTAGCATCGACTGCAATCACCTTGCGGGCTACGGCATTCAATTTGATTCCGACTTGCAGACGGCAGGTGCTGTAAGGAATGTCATCGAACTCTGTTCTGTCAATTATGCCCAAAGAGATGGCATCCTCATCGGATCAGAAGGTAGCCCTTCCGCCAATCCCGGGGATCGCCAATTCTTTGCATACACGGTACGTCAGGTGGTTGTACGCGGCTGCCAGCGCTCGGGAATCCACGTGAACGAATGGAATGCTGACGCCCACGTTTACGACCAGGTGTGGGGGTTCCCGGACGACACAAAAACCTGGAATTGCGCCAATGTTTTTTGGTTCGAGCGTGGAGGCAATGCCAGTGAGCTTAGGTCTTGCGAGTCCTCGGCAACCGTGGCGTCCGCGATAGAAGGTAGTGGTTTTATGATTAAGAATGGTTCGAGCGAGAAGAATACGGGATGCCAGGGTCTATCCGTGATTAACGCATGGTCTGAAGATCCCGGTGGGTTTTTCTGGGCAAATACCATTGGAGACATAAAAAACCCATACACATTTATCAACTGCAAGGCATACGGATATGGCACCGGAACGAAAGGCCTGTCTGTGTACGTTACGCTTAAAGGCGGGAAGCCGGCTTCCTTCACCTTTATGGGTTGCCATTTCAATTCAAATGTGAAATTCGATACGCCCAATATCACAAGCTCTTTTTTCGCTGATATCGGCAATTATTGGGGACCTACGGCCGGGGTCATCGACTGTCGCGGCGCAAAAACAATTAAACGATTTGCCAATTTAGGAAATGTAAATACCGTTGGAAAAGCTTTGGTCCCTCCTCGATTTGCAAATGTCATCATGATGACTCTCGCTGCCAACCTTCCTGCAATATACATGGAAGGGATGGATGACGTCTCAACGCCTGTGACACTAATAGTGAAGCAAGATGCGCTTGGGGATCGGACGATAGTGTTTGGCGCCGACCAGTGGGCTGACGCAAGTTCCATACCTCAACCAGCTCCAACCGCGAACGCCGTTACAATCTATGTTTTCACATCGGATGGAAATTATTGGCATCTTGTGAGTGTTAGAAGCAACCAATAGATATGGTGGTGCTTCATCCAGGTTCTTTCTTCACCAAAACCATACCGACAGTGATCGCGCGACTATAAACGCTTTCCTATCCGGCCTAACCGTTCGTTCCACTCAGACACTACCGGCACTGGCCGAAACTCAAACCATGGCTTGATAATGGGAGCCAAGGGGATATGATGACGCGTTAATGGGTGCAATTACCGGCGAGCTGAACACTGAACACTGAACACCCGAGTAATTACGATGACCAAGCTGAACATTAAAATCTACCGAAACCTGATGGGTGCCAACGATCGGTGGGCAGCCCGCACGCGCGCCCTGCTGAAAAAGCACCGGGTGATCATGCTCAACCTGATCGGCTCCCCGGGCGCGGGAAAAACCAGCCTGCTGGAAAAAACCGTGCGCTCGCTCTCCAAAACATGCCGGTTTGCCGTGCTGGAGGGCGACGTCGAAACCACGCATGATGCCGAGCGCTTAGCCCGGCTGGGCTGTCGGGTCAGCCAGTTGCTGACTGGCGGGGCCTGTCACCTGGAGGCTAAGTTGGTGCATTATGCACTCCGCGATCTGCCGCTCAATAAACTTGACCTGGTAGTGGTTGAAAATGTCGGCAACCTGGTTTGTCCTGCAGAATTTGATATCGGCGAGCATGCCAAGGTGGCGATCTTAAGCGTTACGGAGGGCGAAGATAAACCCGTAAAATATCCAACGCTCTTCCGGGAGGCCAAGGCCGTGGCGCTGACTAAAATGGATTTACTTCCGCACCTGCCGTTCGATCTCAAGGTCTGTCGGGCTTACCTGCGCCAAATCAATGCCACCACGCCCGTATTCCAGGTTTCGGCTCAAACCGGCCGGGGAATGGCCGCTTGGATCAAGTGGCTTCGGGAAATGCATGCTGAAAGCCAGACGCCGGACGCCAGACACCGGACACCAGAAAGATAAGAGATCGTTGTTCAGTTGTCCGTCAGGTGTCAGGCGTCTGGTGTCTGGCTTCCGTCATCCGGCGTCTGGCTTTCCGCGTCCCGGTGCACAATATCCGGCCCGAAAGCCGGCAGGCACACGGCCATGTATTCTGCGCCCTCTGGCGCCGGTGTGCTGTATTGAACCCATTCGCCCCGCCGCACAATCACGGCCTGGCCGGCCTTGACATCAATGGCGCCGGCGTGCGTCTTGACCCGCAGATGGCCTTTAAAGACGACCGAGTATTCGTCGAACTCCGGTGTCTGGCCCGGCTCGCTCCAGCCGCCGGGACTGCGCATGCGGGCGATGCTGACCGCCTCGGTTTTGGAACTGACCCGGCCGATGAATTCATCAATGACTTTGGGCTTGTTGCCCGCGGCGCGAACGCTGACGGGAGCCTGGATTAATGTGGCTGGCATAGTTTGGCTTGAACCCTCCATTTACGTATAGTGTCTATATCCGCAACGCTCCGGTTTGGTTGCGGCATAAACCGCGTTAGAAATTTAAAAGTTTGCCACAAAGAGGCACAAAAAGATTTTTTAACTGCCAGTTTTCTTCTTGTGCTTTTTGTGCATTTTTGTGGCTAATCATTTTGTCAAAGTTGCGGTATCGGACGGCTTAATTTAATGCTCTGACGAAAAAATCAGAATGCCAGCCGTGCGGCGGCGCCGAGCGTAACCGTATCGGTATCGGCGCTTTTGCCCTCGGTGCTGAGGTCATTCCAGTTTTCAAACCGGTAATTGGCGTTAATGTCCAGATGCAGGATGGGCAACAGCGGAATATCCAGGCCGACGCGGAACGCGTAGAAGGGATTGTCGGCTAATTTACCGTCCGAGTAGTAGCCGCCGATGCCCGCGGCCGCATAAATAACCTTGCCGAGAATGAGATAAGCCTGCGGCTGATAGACATCCTGGCTGGCGCCGCCGAATCCCTTTTGAAACCATTCCAAGTCTGCCTCGATGCCAACCCACCCGTAGTGGTACTGATACATGGCCAAGTACGAAAAACCGTTCTTGTCAACATCATTCACGTCAATGTTTTTAACGGTTGTCCAGTAATGCACGCCAACGCCGAGTTGGTTGTTCCTTTCCTGTTCCTGCGCCTGACCGGTGGAGGCCATCCATAGGAACCCCGCGCTCGCGACCAATAATGCAATCAAGCCCCGTTTAATCATGGTTCTCCTTTGGTTGTCGTTGGTTTGCGGTTACTGCGTTTACACACT
>VSJD01000134.1 GCA_008636095.1 Kiritimatiellota bacterium
AAATTATGGCCTGCGTATTATCAAGCCCATTATTAATGATAACCGGGTTGCCGCCGACCGCCGGCACCAACTTGGATCTGCGTTGTTTGCGCAACATCGCCAAGTTATATGTTGACGACGTTTTTTGGGGCAAAATAGAAGGGGAAACAACGGAAATAGTTTTTAACGAGATTGGTAAAAGAATGACCATTGAAACCAGCGATAATTTTCAGCATATGGTTATATATGCGCCACCGCACGGGCGTTTTATCTGCATGGAGAATCTTGCCAGCTGTCCCAATGCTCCCAATCTTCAGGATTCGCGATATAGCGGCATGGCCAATATGTTGGTGGCCAAGCCGGGGCAGACCATCACAGGCTGGATTCAATATACAATCGAAGCGTTGAAGTCTATCCCCGCGTGACGCTTCGGGATGCACATGGCTTTTTCAATACCGGTTTCATTGCTTTCAATACATCGGCTAAGACATTTAAAGCCCGGTCAATGTCGGCCTTGGTATGTTGAATGGAATAACCGTGGTGCGCAGGACTCCCGCCATAATCATGCAAATATAATCCTCTTTCCCAGCACTCGCGGATAAGTTGCAGCATTACATCGCGGCTATGGCAAAAAGCATCCTCATAGCGCAGTGCCGGGGTCCGGCGTCCCAGGATGATATTGAACCTTGCGCCATGATGTGGGGCCACCATGTTCAGGTCATAGTCATTGATGATTCGATCAAGACCTTCATGGAAATGAACCTCCAGGGCGCGGAGGTGCGGGTAGAAGCCGGGTTTGGCGGCTTCTTCTAAGAATGCCAATCCTGCCAGGACCGGCACCAGATGCGCATTAAAGGTTCCACTGTGCTGTACCGGACCAATCGGTTTACACATGTCCATAATATCGGCTCTGCCGCAAAATGCGGATAGTGGCAACCCCCCGCCCAGGGATTTGCCGATCGTGCAGACGTCCGGAATAACGCCGAAATCATGTTGAGCGCCGCCCGATGATTTTTTAAATGAAGACTGAATTTCATCGAAGAAAAGAATAATCCCGGCGTCTTTAGTCAATTGGCGTACCAACTCAAGATATCCCGGTTGGGGAAGAATACAACCGCTGTTGTAGTTAACCGGCTCCAGTATTACGAGAGCCGTATCCTTGCCATGCTCGGCGATCGCCTGACGGAGTGCGGGCGGGTCGTTGTACGGCAACGGAATGATCAAATTGGCAAATTCGGAGGGAATTCCCGCCGATTCAAGGTAGGGTCTGTTCCGGTTCTCCGGGAATTTATCGGGCGGCGGTTGTCCCCCGATATAAATGAGTTCATGGTAGCCGTGGAAATGACCTTCGATCCGGATGATTTTATTCCGCCCGGTAAACCCGCGGCAAATCCGGATGAGATGCAATGTCGCTTCAGAGCCCGAGGAACAGAACCGAATTTTTTCGGCGCAAGGAATCAGTGCGCACACTCTCCGGGCCAGTTCTTCGTGGAATTCCGTTTCAAAAGAATTGACGAACCCCAGCTTGATCGCCTGACGCAGGGCTTGGGCAACAGCCGGATGTCCGTGGCCAAGCAGTGCCGCGCCATGCGCGCAGCACATGTCGATAAATTCACGGCCGGTAATGTCCCAGACGCGACTGCCTTTTGCGCGCGCGGCAAAAAAAGGTGTGCCTAAAGCCTGGTTCAAGCGCGTTGATGAATTAACGCCGCCTGGTAGAACCTGCCTGGCAAGCGTATATTGATCCTGATATGTTTTCGTTGTGAGTATATCCTTCCTCAGTTATGGGCTCCGTCTTTGATATGTCCCTTCGGAAAAGCGGTGTTCAACATCGGCTCACAGCCGCCGTCGATAACGATGATCTGGCCGGTAATATATGCCGCCTCGTCGGAACATAGAAGAATGGCCATCGGAACCACATCGGCCACATCGCCTGGCCGGCCCAGCGGAATGCGTGCGCAGATGGCCGCATAATCGGGGTGGGCGGGCATAATCGCATCGCGCGCCACGTTGATAAGGCCGAGCCTGAGCGCATTGACCCGGATATGCCGTTCGCCCAGTTCGATGGCCATACTCCGTGTCAACGCCTCCAAGCCACCCTTGCTGGCGGCATAAACAGAAAAGTTGTAAGTGGTTGATAAGGCGTGAGTTGACGAGATATTCAGGATGGCGCCGCCGGATGGCATCAGTGCCACGGCCTTCTGGCTGCATAGAAAAACACTTTTCAAGTTGGCATTATGAATCGTATCCCAATCGTGGGAATCGGAATCAAGGAATGGTTTTTTCAAGGTAATGCCGGCATTGTTGATTACAATATCAAGATGACCTTTCCAATTTTGTATTGCATCAAACATAGCCGTCACGGCATCGGGGTCGCCCACATCCGCCTGAACGGTGAGGGCCTCCTGTTTCAGACTGCGGATCATGTTGGCAGTGTGTTCAGCGCCTGCTTTGTTTCGGCGCCAGTTGACAACGATATGTGCCCCTTCTGCGGCCAAGCCCTGGGCCAATGCCGCACCGATGCCGCCCGAGGCGCCGGTGATGAGTGCGATTTTATCTTTGAGCCGCATATTTTTTCTCCCGCTTTGAGTTGATTGCATTACCCTGCCATTGTTGAATCACGACTGTTTCTCCGGCGAATATCGGCTGGCAAAATCAAACAAAGCGATGATTTTCTCCGGCGTTGCGTCCACTTGAAAATAATGGGTTCCCGCGAAAATATAACCATGCCGGACAGCCATGACGTCAATGATCCGCTGGGCTTCCGTCAGGAGTTCCGGTATCGGCAGGCGGGGCACCACCTGTTGAATGTCCATGCCGCCATGGAAAGTCAATTGTGAGCTGAATCGGGACATCAATGTGGCGGGCGCCATGTCATGAGCGGAAAACTGAAGCGGATCCAACACCTCGGTCCCGATCTCGATCAGATCATCTATCAGCGGCATGATGGAGCCGCAACTATGCTGGTAGACCACGGCGCCGTGCTGTTTGACTACGTCGTTGAATTTTTTTAAGCGTGGTTTGATGTGCCGGCGCCATAGCGGAGGAGATATAAGAAGCCCATTCTGGGAACCATAATCATCCATGGATTCGACCATGTCAATCCGGCCTTGGGCGGCCGTGAGCGCGCGAACCGTTGTGTTGATGAAAAAAGACGTTACCTTGTCGAAAATGACTTCAATGATTTCATGTTCCTCCATCATATCAACAAATGTCTGTTCCATTCCGCGTAATTGACATGCTCGGCCAAGAATACTGGAGCCAAAAATGCCTATCCAATACGGCACCGGCTTGGTATGAAGTTGCAGCTGGTCGGCAATATCATAATCCCACCAGTCCGGATCAGGCCAGGGATAATTCCGGATTTCATCGGTATTGTTTGCGTTGCCCAGCGGTGGATCAATATAGTTCCAGCAGATTTGGCCAAAGGCATTGACCGACTTGGCATAAGGTATTCCCCAAAAATCCACGAACGTCCCATCCGGCCGATGTTGTTCAACTGGACCATGGTAGGTTCCGTAGGATTTATAAAGGCCCCGAATATCCGAATGCAGCCGCTGACAAACCTCTTCGTCTGACGAACAGCCGATATGATTCCGTAATGCCGTATAGACATCTCCTACCGCGCGAAAATCTATCGGTATTCTATCCGTTGACTCACGTTGCACGGCCCGGCGCACCCGCTCGCGTGGCGTCAATTTGCCGCCTTGTTGCATGTTTCTTTTGACTCCCGTTTGTTGTTTTTATAAATCCATGGCACCGATATCCAATCGTCAATATCATCAAGAGGCCAAAGCGGCCTGTTTATATGTCGGAACGGCAGTTCCGCATAACGTGGCGATGCGCAGCCAGGGCAATCAGAAAGAATAATCCTGGTGGCAAACGGTTGGTATTCGGCGCGAAAACCGGACGGGGATTTGACAATAACAATCTTAAAGTCCTTCGGCTCGAGCCCTGCGCAACGGTAAAGCATCGGCGTACTGCCGGGCCCCGGTCGTTCCACCAAAAGCAACATTACATCTTTGGTCTGGACAATGGCGCCCATGCCCATATCAATCGGCAAATTATCGCCGCCATGGCCGGAAAGAATATAACGGACCGGCTTAATGGCTTTTAGCGTGCCTGTTACTTTAACCGGCGAGGAAAAAATATGATCGCGTTTGCCGCCCACCGGAAAAGAGAAAGATCCATCCGTTCCCACGGTTTTTGCATAGTTTACCGCCTCGGGGTCAACCATAAAAGTCAGCGCGCCTCCGGGTATCCGCTGGGCGATCATTTCTCTTAAAAGATGGGTGCTGTCGCCCGGGGCGCCGGAATTTGTCGCATCTGCGCCATCAGCAATGATTACGGGTTTTCCTTTACAGGCAAGCGCCAGGGCAACACTTTCCGGGGCGGAACGAAATTCTGTGCGCATGGCATTGCGGCGTTCCCAACACATCTGGGCAAGTTCTTCCGCCATAATTTTAGCCAGGGACGGGTCTGCATCGGACGTAACAAGCACGGACCATCCTAATTCCGGCATATCAAGCCATCCTTGCGTCATGAATACGGCAGTGCTTAATATTTTCCGGCGGCGCTCAAGTGCGCGTAGTTTTATCCAGACCGGCGCAAGAAGCGCAGATGCGGTCATTTGGACCTCAGAAATGCTGATCATCGGCAAGCGTACATGCCAATATTCCGGCCGGGCGCCCGCCAGGATTTTTTCCAGCACATGGGCTGCGCGAAGTCCTGTTTGGCGTTGATCCAAATGCGGGGAAGTATGGTAGGCAACAATGGCATTGGCGTTGGTCAGCATTCGCCGGGTAATATGAGCATGCAAATCCACGGTGGCCACCACGGGGATAGCGGGGCCCAAATCAGTCCTGATTGTCTCAAGCAGATTACCATCCACATCCGTTTCATCTTCGGCCTGGAGCGCGCCATGCAGGGAAAATAGAATGCCATCATACGGACCGTTGCGGTGTAATTGTTCTCTCAGCATGTGGATCAGCCATGCTTTGGTTTCCACGGACAATTTGCCGCCCGGCCAGGCCATGGCACGCACAATTCCGATTGGTTTTGCAGGTTCCGGCCAGTGTTTAATTCCTTCGAAAAAACCGGCGATTTCGCCGGTATTTCCGAACTTTGTCAACACGTCCGCGCCTAATCCGACGCCAAATGATTCGAAATCGGAACGTGTTGTCAAAACCGGATTAAAGCCGTTCGTTTCCTGACAGATTTGAATAATAGCTATTTTTTTCATTATTTAAGATTGAACAGTTGCTGTGCGTTCGCCGCTAAAATTTGCGTCTGCTGATCCGGCCTGATCCCGGAATTCAAAATCAAAGGGAGAATGTCTTTCGGCAGGTAAAAAGGAAAATCTGTGCCAAAAAGAATTTTGTCCGACCCCATGATTGACACGGCTTTCTGTAAGACGCCCGAATCCCGCATGGCGCTGGTATCAACATAGACGTTGGGCGCGTGGTACTGGCGGATGAGATCAACCGTTAACATTGACGGGTTCGTGCGCCCGAGGTGCGCCAGGATGAAACTGATCTCCGGATATTGCGACGCGATATGGATAACAGGTTCCGGATCTGACCATCCGTCATTGATGCCATGCATAAGCAAGACCCTTTTAGGCGCCGCCTTGAGAAAATCGCAAATACCTTGGATATGGTCGGCGATCCGATAGTAATGCCGGGTAGGGTGCAACTTGACTCCCAGCACCCGGGGATGGTTCAATAATTTACGGCATTGCTCAAAACTATCCGGTCGTTGTGGATCCAGAACAGCCAGCATATAAAGAGAGGGTTCTTGAATACACATTCGCAGCAGCTTTTCATTCCCCGCAAGCAGCCGTTGCCGCATTGTTTTCTCTGTATCACCCGGCAGTCGCGTGGCACTCAATAAACTTTCGCACGCTGATACAATGCTGATCGCAATCCGGCCGGTCTTTTGCGCGGCCCGCAGCGCGGCAACCTGGCCCCGGTCGCCCAGTTCCACGTCATCCCAATAATCACCGAGATGCGCATGCACATCGAATAATCTGTTTGATGGTTTGTTCATTACATATTCATGAAATAACGCGTGCGCATTTGTTTGAGAAAATCCACCGAAGCCTTCATTTCACCCAGGCCGTTCATGCCGTCCTCGATGGAGACCCAGCCGGTAAATCCTGCCCGGCTAAGTCGTGAAAAAACATCGTCATATCTGATCAATCCCTTCCCAACAATTCCATGGCAAAGATTTTTAGGATAGCCAAGCGTTCCATCAGCCTCCCGCATGTCCTCCAGGGATGTACCCGGTAACAGGTAGCGGTCGCTGGCGTGCATGGTCATAACCCGTTGGATAACGGCCGCTAGAAATTCAACAGGGTCTTCGCCGGCCACCAGCGCATTGGAGGGATCGTATTGTACCCCGAAGACGGAGCTGTCAATGCGCCGGAGAATATCAAGAAAAACTTCCTTCTTCTGCGCAAATTCGGGATATTTCCAGTAGCCATCTTTGTAATGATTTTCGATGACCAGTTTCACCCCGCACCTTTCAGAAGTTTTCAGGCAACCCTCGATACAGGACACCACCCAGTCAATGCCGTCCTGAACGGAAACCTCCGGATAACGCTGGCCGGACAGGGTCCGGCAGAATCTTCCGCCCAATTCGGCCGTTACCTGAATCATCTTTTGTTGTTTCTCAGTTTCCTTTGCCCTGATTAACGCATCGGGATTGGTGAAATCCGGTGAATAGCACATCATCGGCATGGTCATCCCCAATGACTCAATCCGTTGGCGAATTTTCTTCAAATAACCGGAATCATGGGATTCCAGAAAACCGCTGTACAATTCCAAGCCCTCGCACTCCAAGGCCGTGGCGGTTTCAATCCAATTAAACAGGCTCATTTTGCGGCTGCAGATATCTTCGATCCAGCATTTTGGAAATGCCGCGATGGAAATCACAGGCTGACCTCCCGGACCTTGCGGACCACTTCATGCAGAATGTTTTCAAACTCATCGCCGGCCGCAAAACGGTCGGCTTGAATGGCCAGGGGGGCGCCGATAACGAGCGACCGCGCGCCCATCTGAATAGATTCAAGTGCCTGTTCAATGGTCAGACCACCCACCGCCTGTACGGGTATTGACACCGCTTTCAGTACAGCCGGCAGATCATTCAGTGGCGATACGCCTTGAACATACCGGCGCTCATCATAGCCGGTATGCACAATGATCCAATCAACGCCCAATGCCTGCATCTGCCTGGCAGTGGCGACTTTGTCAGGGGCGTTCAGCACATCGGCCATTACCTGGCCGCCAATATCTTTGGCCATTTTCACCATTTCTTTTATCGAAGCCCAATGCGCCTGGCTCATTACAACGACATGCGTTGCGCCGGCTTTCAGCATCATTTCGGCCTCCAATCCCGCCCCGTCCATTGTCTTTAGATCGGCCACAATCGGATGCTTTGGAAAAGCCTTCCTTAACGCCCTGACCGCATGCAGGCCTTCGCCCAGGATAAGCGGCGTACCTGCTTCCAGCCAGTCAATTCCGGCACGCACTGCACCGGCTGCCAGCGGCAAAGCCTCCGCAATCGTTGTCACATCCAGCGAGACCTGGGTGTACACTTTGCTATCTGCTTGCATGGATCCTCCGTAATATGATTGCGACTATCCTTTGTGACTCCAATATTTGAGCGTCCAGGATTTGAGTTTGGTCTTGATCTCTTGGGCTCCTTCGACGGTGTCAGCCCAAGTGCTCAAAAGCAATAATTTCGGGTTAAGTTCACGAATATAAGTTTCCAAGTCTTCCGGTCCGGTACCGACCCAGATGGCCTTGCCCAGAGACTGGACTTTTTTAAACAAGTCCATCCAGTACTGTCCATCTCCCGGGGTGCCGGCGCCCGGCACCCATTGAATGGCCTTTATCTTTGGAATACTGCAAATCATTTCCAAATGCCGGATAGCGGCGGGGCCGTCAAGATGGTAAAAAAGACAATCCACGTCTTCGCTGAGCGCGTATAGTTCCGGCAGGATAAACTTTTCAAACATTTCACCGGAGATCATGCAGGATATATCGGATTGAACAATACGGAGACGTTTTGGACACCAGATGGGCCACCAATTTCCATAACCCGGCTGATGGCGCATCCGGTCCAGCTCATTCCACATCCGAATATGATTCTTATCCATGATCGCCAAGGCATTCGTGATACAGTCTGGTTCCCTGATCAAATCCATGAGGAAATCTTCCGTGCCCCGCAACAAAGCAAGCAGATCGTTCGGGGTCAGAAGGGGAGGAAGCCCCACAAAATAACGATCTCCGGCCCCATCAATCAATCGTGCATAGGACCGTTTGAATTCTTTCCAGCCCGTGTCGTCCCAGGCGACGGTCCAATCAGGGGCTGTTTTCCAGTCCGTAAAAATCTGGGGAATCCAGGTGGTCTCAGGACGTAATTCAACCTTGGCCCCGTAGGCGGCGCACCAGGCGCTCTGAAGGGTTCTTGAAACCGGCAGGGCTTCACCCAGATAAATATCACCCGGCAAAACCGCTTCATTGTACTTCAGCAGGTACTCTGGATCATACAACGGTATCAAGGGGTCCGATGGCACCGGTGGTACGGCTGTATGGTGCGGGTTTTTTACCCCAATGCAAGCCACCGGCCGGTCAAGGCATTCCTGGTTCCAAAAAGCGGTCCAGTATTTTTCTGCCTGGTCCCATTCCGGCGTGTTGATCCAGTTGGTGTGTTTGTTATTCATTGTCTTGTTTGGCCGCGTATTATTTCCGTTATAAATTGCTTAGCGCAGATCAAGTTTTGTCATGTCCAGCACTTCATTCAAACCGGCAAACGCCACCTTCCATTCGGCAGTACCCGATGCGAAATCGGACGAACAACGAATGATCAAGCTGTTGTCACGCGCATCTTTGGCGATCCAGTGACCGTGCGGATTTGCGACTCGCAATAGTGGTGGGGCGTGGAGAAATACGCTGCCTTGTTCTCCCGTCGGGTGTACAGCGCGGATGGAGAGCGTTTGGGTGGCGGCATCCCAATCACATCGATCGATTTCCATTTCACCCATCAGCAGGTGCATATCGGTTCCAAGCAGAACGGGGGTTCCTGTGTCCTCTGCCAGGCGATATACATTGACGCTGCGCGGATTGACCATGGTATTCAGTACGCCGGTAACTCGCCCGATATATTCCGTATTCCAAAATTCCCAGATGAGATACGGTGTTTTATCCTTGAGCCCGAGTTTGCAAAGCCCTACCGGAAGACGCAGAAGATCGTTAGTGAAGTTATACACGGCAACCACGTCAAAACGTCCCCAGGGCTTCACGATTTTCCTCTGGAAGATCCTGGGACAATCCGGAGCTATGGCATCAAATAAATCCACGGGAAAGGCAACGTCGCGTGACCGGGGCAGGGTTTTTTTAATTAGATCCAGCCGCTCGGCATCGATCCGGTCGATATCATCGCCCAGCATCGTGGGGCCGCCGCTCAGCGCATGAATCGTGGCGTGAATACGGGCATCATTCAGCGGTAGCGGTTTGTCAACCGTAAGCACATTGCCTGAATCATTGAGGTAGAGTTTGCGGTGGGTATAGTAAGCGGTGGCCTGATTCTGCAGTGCGGAGTTCGGACCGGTCCAGAAATTGCCGCTGTTTATCACATATGTTGCCGGATAGAAATAGGAATCAGGATAAAGGGGCCGGCCTTCCCCAAAATCATTGCCGGTGCGGGCCGCATCCACCGCGCCGGCATTATGCACCGTTGGCCCTGAACTGGACAGGAAGTAGGTGTCGGCGCCGGCCGCTTCACGGACTACCTGCAAGGCATTGTGATACACCTCCGGACCGGCCACCAGATGTTTATCGTGATGGTTTTCGTAGGGGAGGTTTGAAATATTCCCTGCGCCGGCATGGAGAAAGTCGAGCATATAATATCGCACGCCCCAGTCCCGATAGGTCTCAAAAACCTTTTTGAGAAACGCCCGTGATTTTGGATGACTGGGGTCGAGCGCGTAGATGCAGGGCCGTTCTTTTTGTGGCAT
>VSJD01000131.1 GCA_008636095.1 Kiritimatiellota bacterium
TCGGCCGGCGGCGCCGTACTGCCACTCGTCACGAACCACCATCAGCGACCCATCCGGGTTCTTGAGCAGGGCGTCGCGAAATTCCTCGACTTGATCCTTCAGCAGCGCACACATCCAGAATAATCCGCACCACAGACCCCATCGAAATTCCATTTCATCCAGCTTGGCTTTGAAATGAAGCGGGCCGCCGGGGAAGAGGTTATAGTTCCAGCTGAGCCAATCGCCCGGGGTTGCACCCGCGAGATTCCCCAGGCTGACCCATACATAGCGGATATCAAAGCCGGCCAGTCGCTTCCGGATGGCTTGGCAGTTGCGAAGGACCACGTCTTCATAACGCTCCACGGTGAATGGGTCGACCCATGCCCAGCCCACCCATCCAATAGGAGCATCTTCCCAGCGCCGGGGTTGGCAATATTGGGCGGCACGGTCCGCCCAGTTTTCCAACTGGGCATACGGATCAGCCCCAATTGCCAGGTTGAAAATCTCGGTTGACGTCTTCTGCCCCGGTGCCAGTTCCCATCCGGCGTAATCACAGAAGGCTTTTACCCGCAAACTGCCGGTGTTTACAGCGTATTCATGAACAACTTGCGTATCAGCGCGCCGAAACGTCAAGAAACCAACCTGTAATGCCTTCCGTTGGGTACGATTGAAAAACTGCGACTTGATCTTGCTTAACTTGGGACAATCCGCATTTTTTAATTTGTGGACTTTCCGGGGACAACTCGCAAGCCCCTCTAATGGCAAGCAGACCACGTCGTCTTCCGGTTTCGCGAAATCTGCCGGTACCTGGGCCTCAAAAACCACGGCTTTACCTAACGGAATATTTCGCTCCGATTTGTTTTCAAATATGGAATGCAGAGTTACGCTTCCGGTACGCTGGTCACATTCGGCGTGGACATCCCAGGTCAAGCCCGGTTCAGGGAAGAAAAGTTGGAAATGCAACGGACTATCGCTTATCACCGTAATTTTTGCACCCGCGGATTCCAAGCGCTTCTCTCCGGCTTCCACACCCATGCGCCAGTCCTTGATAAAATACTCTTTGCTCTGAAGCTCCAGGCATTTTTGGCGCTCATTGACAATCACTTTCATGATTTTTTTCCTTTTTGACGCGTTCATATTCTTTCATGACATCCAAATGGTGGCTTAGTGCCTTTAAGACCGCGACCGCATGACCTTGTTTCAGAGCCCTGATAATCCGCCGATGATGAGCAAGGGTCATTTCTTTTTCCCTGGGGCCATAACTGGTAAAGATCTGGGAGTATTTGTGATAAGGCTGAATTGCCTCAAACGCGGCCGATAAAACCGGATTGCGGCTGGCGGCAACGAGTATTTGATGAAACTGCATATCGAGTGCAATCGATTTGGTCAAGTCGACGGTATCAACCATTTGATCAATCAGCCTTGTTAATCGGCGGATGGTTGAATGACGGATTATATGCACGGCCTGACGCACGGCCGCCAATTCAATGGCTTGGCGAGCTGTGATGATATCATTCAACGAAACGCGGGCTTGGCCCTTGCGGGTAAAGCCATAACTGGCTAACGCTGGTTTTAGCAGTCTATTCGCATAACATCCGGAACCGTGTCGAATCGTAACGATGCCCAGCCGCCGCAGTTCCGCCATTCCTTTTCTCAGCGTTCCGCGGCTGACATTGAATTCGGTGCATAACCTGCGTTCGGATGGCAGGCGCGTGCCTTTTGGATAGACCCCATTTGCAATCCGGCCGATGATATGTTTAATTACGCCGTCCTGCAGCCGTTCCCGATTTAGCATAGACCCTCCTAAAGTGATACATAAAATGTACCACTTTTATAAATCCTGTCAATACAATATTTTCTTTTTTTGTAATGCCTCAGTTACGCGGGTATTTGAGTGATGCCGGTACCCCGGCGCTTTAATGTGCAACGCGATCGGGATGCGCCAAATTGACGCAATGCAAAATCGGTGTCAATGGTATCCGTCTTGACTTTTTCTCCCTTTCGCTTATCTTTAATCAGATTGATCGAGTCTGTGGGGGCAATAATTACAGAGGGCTCAGCCGCCGTGTGGTTAATTTTTGATGACAGTGACTTGGCTTTATGATAATTCAGGGAGGGATGGCAGAGCCTGGTTTAACGCGCATGACTCGAAATCATGTGACCTCTTACGGGGTCCGGGGGTTCAAATCCCTCTCCCTCCGCCATTCGACGTGTTCAGCATAGTTGAACGTGCCAGTGTGCGTTCTTAGCATGGCGGCCTGTCCTCCGACATGTCCGGCGAAGCCTTGGCGGAGACGGAAGCTTGGCGAAGGCGGAAGAGCGAAGACTGGCCAGCGTAGTAATGATCATAGCACCATTAATAAGAAAGGATTAAGAATTATGTCGCAACTCATGACCGTCATGAAAGATGAAATCCGCCGTATTGCCCGCAAGGAAATCAAGGCAGTGACCGCTGGACTTAAAAAAGACCAGACCATATTTCGCAAGGCCGTGGCCGGCTTGCGTCGCCAGACAAAGGAGCATCGTTCGACCATTCGCCAACTCCTCCGTGTGGCGACAAAACAGGTCAAGATGGCGACGATGGCGCCGGAAGCGGCCGAGGGACGCAAAGCCTGGATTACTGCCAAGGGTATCCGCGCCCGGCGAAAAAAATTAAAATTATCCCAGGCACAGTTCGGCAAACTGATCGGGGTGAGCGGTTATACGGTATTGAAATGGGAACACGGTTCCGGCCCCCTGAAGTTGCGGTCACGGACGCGGCGGGCGTTCCTGGCCATTCGCGGCCTGGGCATCCGGGAAGCGCGCCTGCGGCTGGGCGCATGATAGCCAAAAGTGGTCATCCGTCAGCTGACGGACACAAAAGATCGGTTAGGTAAGATATATTAACCTATGACTGCCTATCACAAGTCATATCTTATCGCGCTGTTGGTTGTGGCGGTATCGAGCCTGCGTGTGCTGGCCGCCGAGGACCAGGCGGATATCCCGCTACGAATGGCGAACGGTACAGTTATTGCAGGGACGGTGCAGGAAGCAACGCCGGGTGGTCTGGTGATCCAAGGGGAAAAGGGTCAATATACCGCGCCCTGGAAGTATCTCTCGGCCGGCACGCGGTACCGCTATGAGCTTCCCATGCTGGCGGAGCAGGAAGCGGCGCGTGCCTTGGCCCTCAAAAAAGCGCAAGCCGCGGCTGCCAAAAAGGAGGCCGCCGAGAAGGCCGCCGCGGCCAAAGCCGCCGCAACCAACGCGACCGGAACCAATGCCGTTGGGGTTGTCTCGAACATGCCGCCTGCTAAGAAGTAGTCTGGCGTCCGTCGTCTGGTGTCTGGCTTCAGCCGTCCGTCATCCGGCCTCTTCCCTCCGGCGTTGCCTTACCGCTTCAAACATGAGGATCGTCGTGGCCGTGGCCACATTGAGCGAATCGGCCTGCCCGTGCATGGGGATGCGGACTTTCAGATCGGCCGCTTTCATCCATAGACTGCTTAGTCCGTATTGTTCGGCGCCGACAATGATCGCTGTCCCTGTCCGCAAATCCACGTCCGTATATTTTTTTTCAGCGTGCGGGCTGGCCGCCAGGATCTGGATTTTGTTATGCCGTAACCAGGTTAGCGCCTCGACGGATGAAGTTTCCACGACGGGTAGGGAAAAGAGAGCCCCGGTACTGGCACGCACGACGTTGGGATTGTGGATGTCCGTGCACTGATCGCAAACGATCACGGCCGAGGCGCCGGCGGCATCCGCCGAACGCAGGATGGTGCCCAGGTTGCCCGGCTTTTCAATGGCTTCGGCGACAATGAGGAGTGGTCGCTCCGGGAGTTTCAGGTCTGACAATGCCGGGTGGACCTGTGGAAGAATAGCCAGCAGGCCCTCCGGCCGTTCGCGGTAGGCCATTTTTTCAAAGACCGGCGGCGTGCATGGCACAATTTCAGCGCCGGCCTGCCGGCATTGCTCAATCAGGGCCGGTTCATTTTTACCAAGAAAGAGCACTTCGCAGGTGAACAGGGTTACCGGACGGCGGTTGTTATCCAGGGCGCGCTTGAGTTCCCGGTAGCCTTCCACGATAAACAGGGCCTGCGCGTCGCGGTGCGAGCGCTGGCGGAGTTTGACCACCTCTTTCACGCGCAGATTCTGCAGACTGGTTATCAGGGTAGAGGTCATGGCATTTCCCTGAATATAACGCAAAGGTGCACGTACGCAAAGCGCGGATATTACCGGCAAAACCGCATTTTTGAAAACCCGGAGTTTGGGATTGACTTTTAAATCGCGGCTGTTAGCATTATTACTTCTGAGGGGTGATAAGATTTTATAAGCAGTACTGTTTTCAATACACAATGAACAGTGGAATTATTGTCGCGGGCGGGAAGGGTGAGCGCATGGGGCCGGATGTGGACAAGGCCTTTCTTAGCTTGGGGGCCAAGCCGGTGCTGGTGTATTCCCTGTTGGCCTTTGAAAAATGCCCGGACATAGATGAGGTGGTCCTGGTGGTCCGGAAAGAGCGCATCGAAGCCGCGCGTTGTGCCGTGCAGATGTTCGGATGCAAGAAGGTGGTCAAAATCGTTGCCGGCGGCAATCAGCGCCAGCAGTCCGTGGCCAACGGCCTGGCCGAAATCAACGAAGAGGCCGAAGTGGTTGCCGTGCACGACGGTGCCCGCCCCTGCGTGACGCTCGACTTGATTTCCGAAACCATCAAATCTGCCCGCCAATACGGCTCCGGCGTGGCCGCCGTCAAGATCACGGATACTGTTAAGGAAGTTGACAAGGGCATGATCATTTCCCAAACCATTGACCGCACCAAGCTGTGGCGCGTACAAACTCCCCAGGCGTTCAAAGTCGCCCTGCTCCGCAAAGCCTTTGAGATGGTGGTAAAAAAGAAAATTAAGATTACGGATGAAGCCTCGTCCGTCGAATTGATCTGCGATAATGTGCGGTTGGTGCAATCCAGTTCGTCCAATATCAAAATTACATCACCCGATGACCTGGTGCTGGCGGCGGCGTTGATGCGCCTGTAGGCCGGGGTTTACTCCCGCGCGCGGGAGCTTTCGATGCTACCCGGTAAGATTGCCGCAGGCGGGTCATGCCGGTGCACATAGTTGTCGGCGAGGAAAAGTGTGTCATTATGAGCGGCCAGATTTGCGCGATACTCAGCGATATTCATGGTAATTGGGAAGGCTTGACGGCGGCGCTCAAGGATGCCGCCGACCAGCATGTCACCCGGTATATCTGTCTGGGCGACGTGGTCGGCTACAATGCCAACCCGACCGAATGCCTGGAGCGGATCCGCGAACTCGGTTGTGTCACGGTTAGCGGCAACCACGACCACTATTGTTCGTTCGACGACGACTTGACTGGTTTCCATCCCCTGGCGGCGGACGCCGTGGACTGGACCCGCCGCCAGCTTTCGGCGGACCAGCAGAAATTCCTGGCCGAGCTTCCCATGATCCAGCGGGTGGAAAATTTTACGATTGTGCACAGCACGCTCGACATGCCGGAAATGTGGGGCTACGTGTTCGAGAGCCTGGAGGCCGAGGCCAGTTTTAATTATCAGATGACGACGGTCTGCTTCTATGGCCATACCCATGTGCCGTTGGCCTTCGAAAAAGCCAGCGAAGTCACCGGCGGCGTTTATGAGCGCCTGAAAATCAGCCTGGAAAAGAAATATTTGGTCAACGTCGGCAGTATCGGTCAGCCGCGCGATGGCGATGCCCGCGCCGCCTATGCGATTTACGATATGGAAAAAAAGGAAATCCAACTGCGGCGTGTGCCCTATGATATTGCTACTGCCCAGGAAAAAATCAGGAAAGCGGGCCTGCCCGAACGGCTTGCCGTGCGCTTGGCGATCGGAAGATGAGAAGAAATTCAGTGATTCAGTGATTGAGTGATTTAGCGATTGAAGAGGGGCGACGGGTAGATGGACTGCGGACGGAAATAATGTATCCCGGCTTGAATCGCTCAATCATTAAGTCGCTAAATTGAATTTTTTGATTCCGCTCTGTTGCTTAAATCACTAAATAACCTGAAAGGATACGGTCATGGCCTATGTGATTTCAGATAAGTGTGTTGCCTGCGGCAAATGCGACGAAGTTTGTCCGGTGGAAGCGATTTCCAAGGGTGAAAAGAAATATACCATCAATCCGGAAACCTGCGTGAATTGCGGGCAATGTGTCGACGAGTGCCCCTCGGAAGCCATTGCGGAAGTCTGATCCTCATGACGGAATCCCCTGCACAGCCCGTGGCGGTTCCTTGCCCGGACAGCGGCGATGGCGAACAACGGCTGGCCAAGCTCCAGCGGTTGGCGGCAGCCGGTTTCCCGCCGTTCGGTCAGGCCTTTCCCAATACCCGGTTGCTTGCGGACCTGCGCGCCGGTTTTCAGGAAGGCCTGGCTGTACGCGCGGCCGGCCGGCTGATGACCATCCGCGACATGGGTAAAAGCATTTTTGCCGATCTGCGCGACGGGAGCGACCGCTTCCAGCTCTACGCGGGCAAATCCCATACTGCCGAATTCGACGTTTTCAAGCACCTGCTTGATGCGGGGGACCTGATTGGCGTGGAAGGCGAACTGTTTACCACCCGCATGGGTGAGTTGACAATCCGCATCCTGAAATGGACACTGCTGGCCAAGGCCCTGCGCCCGCTGCCGGAAAAATGGCATGGGCTTAAGGACGTTGAAATCCGCTATCGCCAGCGTTACCTCGACCTGGTTGCCAATCCCGAAGTGCGCCGGCTCTTTGACCAGCGTTCGCAGGCCGTGCGCGAAATCCGCGAGTTCCTTTGGGCCAAAGATTTTCGCGAAGTGGAAACGCCGATGATGCAGACCCAGGCCGGCGGCGCGGCGGCGCGGCCGTTCAAGACCCACTACACGGCCCTGAACACGGACATGTTTTTGCGCATCGCGCCGGAACTATATCTGAAACGCCTCCTGGTGGGTGGGTTCGACAAGCTGTTCGAGCTTAACCGCAATTTCCGCAATGAGGGTCTCTCCAAAACGCATAACCCCGAGTTCACCATGCTGGAGGTGTATCAGGCGTGGTCGGACCGCCAGGGCATGCAGGAGCTCGTGCAGGAATTGATCGTCACCGTGGTGCAAAAGGTGGTTGGCTCCCTGCAGGTGGGCCGGGATGAAAACCGGATTGACCTTGCCCCGCCCTGGCGCGAAGTCCCCTATCGCGATCTGATCCTGGAAAAGGCTGGAGCGGATTGGTATGACCTCGCGCCAGCCGCGGCCCGGGTGCGCGCGACCAGTCTGGGCCTGGCAATTGACCCGGCCTGGTCCATGACCCAGACCACGCACGAGATTTATGAAAAGCTTGTCGAGCGCACGCTTCAGAATCCGACCTTTGTGACGCGCCTGCCGCGGGACCTTGTGCCGCTGGCCAGAGTCTGCGCGGACGATGATCGTGTCGTGGACGTGTTCGAGCTGGTCATCGGCGGCAAGGAAATTGCCCCCGGCTATTCGGAACTGAACGATCCCCTTGAACAGCGCAAACGGTTGGAAGCGCAGTCGGGCGCCGAGGCCCAGAAGGTGGACGAGGAGTTTCTGCTGGCTCTCGAACACGGCATGCCGCCGGCCGGCGGCATGGGCATCGGAATTGACCGCCTGATGATGATCCTGACCGGCGCGGAAGCCATCCGTGACGTCATCCTGTTTCCGCAGTTGCGGCCGAAGAGTGATCACTGATTACTATCTTACACCATGCTTCCTTTCTCCCTATTCATGGCGCTCAAGTATATGAAGCCGAAGCGGACCTGGCTTTCGGTGATTTCCATCATCTCGGTCATCGGCGTCATGCTGGGCGTGGCCGTGCTGGTGATCGTGCTCTCCGTCATGAGCGGGTTCGACGACATGTGGCGCGAAAAAATCCTGGGATTTGACGCGCATGTGACCGTCACACGGTCGGGGATAATCGACGACGAGGATCGCCTGGCCGAGGCGGTCAACAATATCCCGGGCGTGGCCGGAGTGGCGCCCTATGTCCAGGGCCTGGTCTTCGTCCAGCACGGCGGTATCGTGCATACCCCGGTCATGCGCGGCGTTGATATCGAGCGTGAACAGCAGGTCAGTCAGTTGCCCCGGCATATGGTGGCCGGTCGGTTCGAGATGGGTGAGGACGATGTCATCATCGGCCGGGAACTCGCCCGGCGCCTGAACGTTGCCGTGGGCGACAAACTGCTGGTCTATTCGCCGCAGAGCTTCATCGCCGGCAAGGATGAAATCCGCCTGCCGACGGAAATGAATGTGGCCGGTATTTTCGAGATCGGCATGTGGGAATACGATGTCGGGTTCATCCTGATGCCCCTGGCGGTTGCCCAGGAATTTTACGGTCTCAACAGCGGTGTCCATGCCCTGCGGGTCATGACGGCCGACCCATTCCAGGCTCATATCGTGGCCGGGCGAATCGCCGAGCGTTTGCATGGGGAATATCCGGACCTGCGCGTCCAGACCTGGATGGATCTGAACCGCCAGCTATTCGATGCCCTGCGGGTTGAAAAAAACATGATGTTTTTTCTGTTGATTTTCATTGTCCTGGTGGCGGCCTTTGGTATCACCAACACGCTGATCATCGTCGTGGTGCAGAAAACCAAGGAAATCGGGTTGCTCAAGGCGTTGGGCTTTCCCTCCGGCAGTATCATGCGGATCTTCTTCTGGCAGGGCTGGATCCAGGGGTTCTTCGGCACCGTGCTGGGAATTATCATGGGGCTCGTGACACTGCATTACCGTAACGGCCTCATGCGTGGCATGGCGGCGGTCTGCCGCATGGAACTTTTTCCCAAGGAGTTGTATCACCTGAGTGAAATTCCGTCCCGTACGGCGCCGGGTGACATCGCGCTGATCGCGATCCTGTCGCTGATCATTTGCACTCTGGCCGGCCTGTTGCCGGCCTGGCGTGCCGCGCGGTTGAATCCGGCTGAGGCTTTGCGTTATGAATAATCCGACACCATTATCCGGCTCGCCGCTTCCGGCGCCGGAAGGCGAAAATATTCTGCAGGTCGAATGCCTGAGCAAGACCTATATGCTTGGTAAGGCCGCGATTCCCGTTCTGCGGGATGTGTCCCTGGCCGTGCGTACGGGCGAGGTAATTTCGATTATCGGCGCCAGCGGCTCAGGCAAGAGTACCCTCTTGCATATCCTGGGCGCGCTCGATCAGCCCAGCGGCGGCACGGTGCGGTTTCAAGGGCGCGATTTATATGCGCTCTCCGCCGCCCAGCGCACCGTTGTGCGGGGACGGCACATCGGGTTTGTGTTCCAGTTTTATCATCTCCTGCCGGAACTCGACGTGCTGGAAAACGTCATGTTGCCAGCTTTGAGCAGGAACGGCGCCCCTGCGGGCATGTGCGACCGGGCGCAGTCCCTACTGGAGGCGGTTGGCCTGGCTGGCCGCGCGAATCACCTGCCGATGGAACTCTCCGGCGGGGAGCAACAGCGCGTAGCCCTGGCGCGAGCCTTGATGAACCATCCCGACCTGGTACTGGCCGATGAGCCCACCGGCAACCTGGATTCCGTGACGGGCGGCCAGGTGCTGGAGTTTCTGTTCGCGCTCACCCGCGGCCAGCGGCGGACGCTCATCCTGGTGACGCACAATATCGCCGTAGCCCGCCTGTGCGACCGTGTCCTCGAACTAAAGGATGGGTGCTTGCAAGGCACGTGAAGCGTGCAATCGTTCCTTTGGGGGACACTGGGCAAGGTTCTGTTGGCGTGGCGCGGACGCCATCGCGTTGTTCTGCCGTATGCAGACAACGCGATAAAAAGCAAGTTGTTGATTATAGGTTGCAAGTATGGTGTTATGTGCGGAGGTCAAAGCACGAATGGAGAACCAGAAACGTTGATTTACGCGTTAGCGATATATCGGGCGTAGCTCTGAGCGAAGCCCGATGCCACCGTGTGGCGAATCCGGTTTCCGCCGGAGGCGGATTCGAAAAAACAAGGCAAGCTTGGGTCGGATGTGGGTGCGCCGACCGTAGCGCTATACTTGTGTATGCGCAAGGTCGGGAAACCCGCAGACAGCCCAAGATCGCCGCTGTGTCCTGC
>VSJD01000132.1 GCA_008636095.1 Kiritimatiellota bacterium
GAAGCGCTTCGCGTAGCAGGGCGCTTTTTTCGAACCGAATTCGATCACACTGCCCGGAGAGAAACATCAACATTGGGTTGCGGGCATAGTCCGCGTTATATGAGCACAAATCCATGAATACCCACAAATTGAAATTAGGCGTTAACATTGATCATGTCGCCACCCTGCGCCAGGCGCGCGGCACGGTGTATCCCAACCCGTTGGATGCGGCGTGGCTCTGCGAAGCCGCCGGCGCGCACGGCATTACCGTGCACCTGCGCGAAGACCGCCGCCATATCCAGGACCGTGATGTGACTGCCTTGCGTAAGGCCCTCAAGATCCGCCTGAATCTGGAGATGGCTGCTATACCGGAAATCATCGCCATTGCGCTGAAGGTCCGTCCGGACGAAGTATGCCTCGTGCCGGAAAAACGCCGCGAGCTGACCACGGAGGGCGGGTTAGATGTGTTCGGCCAGTGGAAGACCTTGAAAACGGCGGTCGCGCGCTTGGCCGATGCCGGTATTGTCGTGAGCCTGTTTATAGATCCCGATCGGCGCCAACTGGATGCCGCCGCGGCGGTGGGCACGCCGGTGGTGGAACTCCACACCGGTACGTACTGCGATGCCGCCGGGACTTCCATCCGGCGGGAGTTAAAGCGTCTTGTGGATGGCGCGCGCTATGCCCAAGCGCTGGGTCTGCAGGTCAACGCCGGGCATGGCATCAATCTGGATAATCTCAGCGGTGTCCTGCGTGTTCCTTATCTGGATACACTCAACATCGGACATAGTATCGTGGCGCGGGCCGTGCTCGTGGGCATGCAGTCCGCGGTCCGCGAAATGCTGAAAGCCATGGCCGGATACAGGGGCGGTTCGGTATGAATTTGGGGAACTACTCTCCACGGATTACACGGATGGCACGGATAACAGAGAGATGTAGATAATTAGGCTGTCTGTTCGCAGGAATAAAGAAAGATGATTGTAGTCGGTATAGTTGGAATCGTATGTGCGGTAATTGCTTTCTGGCTTACCAAGCGGCTCCCCATGTGGATTCGTTGTCTGATTTCAGGAACCATTTTAATTTCGATAATTGGATGTTCCATCTACCTGTTTTCAAAAATCGCTGCCCCCCTTCCGGGATCAAGAATTGTCACAGAAAAAGAAGTACAAAATTAGAATAAAGAATAACTTTGCGAATCAAACGGCTGGAGGCTACCGGCGAAACGCCAGCGCCTTAGCCATGACGATGGTTGTACTGATTATCAGTGTTATCCGTGATATCCGTGGTAAAAATGTCTTTACATGTCTGAGCAGTTGCGAATTTGGATTTAAATTCCCATGAATCGCATTGATCAAGGGACCATAGCATCCGGTGCGCTTTCGGTTGTCGGCACTGGCATTGACCTGGTGGAGGTGGCGCGCTTTCGTCAGGTACTGGAACAGTGGCGGGAGCGATTCACGCGCCGAGTGTTCCTGGAAGCCGAACGCCGTTATTGCGAGTCTCGGCCACATCCCTGGATGCACTACGCGGTTCGCTTTGCCGTGAAGGAAGCCGTGGCCAAGGCGTTTGGCACGGGAATCAGCCTGGAGCTGGGCTGGCAGGATATCGAGGTGGTGGCCGATCCCGCCACCCGGGCGCCATCCGTGCGATTCAGTCCGAAAGGTCAGGCCCTGGCTGCCCAGCGCTGCATTACTCGTGTACTGGTCAGTCTGTCGCACACGCATGACTACGCCGTAGCGCAAGCCATCCTGGTCGAAGGCAAAAATCAGACGCCAGACGACGGACGCCAGACGACGGACGCCAGACGACGGAAGGCAGAAGGAAAAACCAGTAACCACTGCGTTCGGCGTGAGCAGTTTGTCTGCCATAACTCGAATTCGTTTTTTCCGACAAACGCTTTTTGCATAGCCTGCGGTAGATAACGGTAACCCGGTCCATCACGATCAGAAATCGAAATGGGGCGGCATTGTCGGCGCAGGGCGGATTTTGCTTCCGCCAGCGGCGGATTTGAAAAAGCAAGGTAAGTTTGGCTCAGATGGGCCGGCGTCGCGCGTAGCGCTATACTTCTGTATGCGCAAGCACGACAACGGCGCAGATGAGTCAAAATCGCTGCCGTCTTTTTCAAACGAAATTCGCACTGCTATTAACGATGACAGGTGCTAAAATAATTTAATTGAGGCTAAACGCTGCATTAGGAAAGCCGTTGCTATGAAAATAATCTCTACTGCCGTCATGCGGGAGCTGGACCGCAAAACCATCGCCGATTTCGAGGTGCCGGGCGAAACGCTCATGGACCGCGCCGGGTTCGGGGTTGCGCGGTTCGTGGATTACCTGTTCCAGACGAAAGATTTTTATAGCCGCTCCGTGCGGCTGGTTGCGGGCCGTGGCAATAATGGCGGCGATATTTTTGCGGCGGCCCGCTACCTCCGCCAGATGGATTACGACGTGGATATCCTGCTGGCGGGTTCCTTGGCCGATGTCCGCGGCGATGCGCTGACCCACCTGGGTAAGTTGAAATCTAAGCGTATCCCCGTGGATGAATTGCCGACCCCGAAAGACTGGGAGGAGGCAATTGCCCTCACTCATTGTGCCCGTTCCACGGATGCGCCGGTGATTGTGGATGGAGTCCTGGGTACGGGAATCCAGGGGCCCGCGCGCGGCCTTGCCAGCGGAGCCATCCGGTTTATCAACGCCCACGCCGGCCTGAGCCTGGTCGTTGCCGTGGATGTGCCTTCCGGCCTGGATTCGGATACCGGTCGTGCGGAAGGCGACGCGGTCATGGCCGATTACACCCTGACCATGGGATTGCCGAAGCAGGGTCTCGTGGAACCATGTGCCGCGGACCATGTTGGCCGTCTGGAAGTGATCCGCATCGGTATTCCCGATGACCTGATTGACAAGGTCGAGTCCGACCTGGAACTGATCACGCCTTCCGACCTGCATTCGTTGTTTTCACGTCGTACCCGTACCGCTCACAAGGGCACGTTCGGCCACCTGCTGATAGTCGGCGGCGCGGCTGGATTTTCCGGTGCGATAGCGCTCGCTGCCCGGGCGGCCCTGCGCTCCGGCGTTGGATTAGTCACTGTGGTGGTCCCACGCGCTATTCTACCTATCGTTGCCGGCCTGGTGCCGGAAGCCATGGTTCACGGCGTTGCCGAAACGGATATCGGCTCGTTGGCTTCCGGTATGTGGCCGGTCTGGCGCGAGCGGTTGGATACATTCTCGGCTATCCTGGCTGGGCCGGGCATGACACGGCACGCGGAAACCACAGCCCTGATCCGGATGATACTGGCCGATACAAAAGTGCCGCTGGCGCTGGATGCCGATGCGCTCAATGTATTTGCGGGGCAGATGGACGAATTGACCAAACGGACATGCCCACTGGTCATCACGCCGCATCCCGGCGAAATGGCGTGCCTACTGGGCCGCACGGCGGCCGAGGTCCAAGCCAACCGTTTCGAAGTTGCCAAGGAAGCCGCCAAGCGCGCGCGCGCCGTGACGATCCTTAAAGGCGCCGGAACGCTGGTGGCGGAAGCCGGCCAGCCGCTGGCGATCAATATGACCGGCAATCCCGGTATGGCCACGGGCGGCATGGGCGATGTGCTGGCGGGCCTGCTGGGCGGTCTGCTCGCCCAGGGGCTGAAGCCGTTCGACGCCGCCCGCGCGGCGGTGTTTCTGCATGGCCAGGCGGGCGACCAGGCCGCTGATGAAAAATCGGAGCCGGGCATCATCGCCGGCGATCTTATCGAAGAACTACCCTACGCCTTCCAGGATATCATTCCGCGCTAACTCCGCGCGTGGAGCGTTGAGTGGAGAACGTATAGCGAAATTCACGCAATGCCTACCGAGCGCTCAATGCCTTTGCCAGGCGGCGCCACGTCGCGACACTCAGATCCTCCGGCCGCGTGCGCGGATCAATCCCCAGTTTCTGGAAGACCGCGAGCACATCCTCGGTAGTCAAATGAGTTTCAGTCGGTAAATCAGCCTGCCCTGAATGTGCAATGATAGTGGCATCGCACAAAATGGTTTTCAGTTGCTTGCGCCGATGGGCAAACGCGAATTTCGTGAGCGCATAGAAAAAATGCCGAGCCGGATAATCATCCGCCTGACAATTGTCTGACGAACAATCGTTCGTTGGCCGTTCCTGCCGGACCAGGTTAAGAATGGTCGAGCTGACGCCCGGCGCGGGATAGAAACAGGTCGGGCTGACCGTCTTGCGGATGGCCACATCATACCGTAATTGGGTCCAGAGCGTCAGCAGGCCGAAATCCTTGTGACCTGGTTTGGCGGTCAGCCGTGCGGCCACTTCCTGCTGGAGCGTCACCGTGAGTTGTACCGGCGGCGTTTCGGCCTGGATCAGGTTAACCAGGATCGCGCTCCCCACGGAGTAGGGCAGGTTGGCCACGACCTTGCTGATTCCCGACCGGAATAAGACTTCGTGGTCCACTTTCATCATATCGCCGCAGATGAGTTCCACATTTGGAAATGCCTTCAGCCGCCCCTTGAGGAACGGCCACAGGCGCGGGTCCTTTTCGACCGTCACCACCCGGCGCGCAACGCGCGCCAGGGGCTCCGTCAGCACGCCCAGCCCCGTGCCGATTTCGAGCACCTCGTCACCGATCGTGATGCCGGCTGTATCGAGCATGATCCCCAGGATGTTGGCATCAATCAGGAAATTTTGCCCCAGCGACTTCTGCGGTCGGATGTTCCATTCCGCCAGGATCGCATGCACATCGGATATACGGGTCAGTTTCATGGCATAAAATCAGACTGAAGGCTGCGGATTGTGATCTTATATTGGATTAACCGTGTAGAGATCATCCACACGGAGATTGCCGGATGCTACCCGTTTCAGACGACCCCGCAAAGTCATTTTTCATGTTATGCCGCTCGATTTGCGCTTTGTCCCGCTTTGGTCGCCGTTATATACTCGCGGCACACTGGATAAGGCGCTACTCGTTGGGTCAAAAAATGACACCAAGAGATGAGCACTCGACATATCTGGCGGCATGTAGTAAAGTTCTTACATGAAGTACACGCAGTATTTCCTGCATACGCATGAACGTCCTGACCGGCAAAATATCCGGTTGGAGTGGATTGAAAGGGTTGTATTACAGCCTGAGCATGAGGTGATTCAGGCAGATGGCAGAATCAAAAGATGGAAGCAAATCCCCGAGGCAGAAAACAAGTACTTGCGTGTAATTCTATTTGACGATGGAGAAACAGTGCATAATGCTTTTTTTGACAGATCGTTTCGAGGAGGCAAAATATGAAAGTAAAATATTTTCCGGACACAGACACTCTTCTCGTCAATTTTAGTGACGGAAAGATTGTTGATACACGAGACCTGAACGAAGATGTTCTTGTCGAGCTGGATGATGTCGGGCATGTTGTAAGCATGACCATTGAACATGCAAAACAACAAACAGATGTTGCCGAATTCTCTTACCAGATGGCAACCGCCTGATCAATATGCCGGCCAACAAGTCGCTTCAGCCTATCGCCTGACAGCGCGCCTATTAGATTACATTTCTACGGGATAGTGATGATTGTGCCTGTGGGAACATCTTCATAACACCCCATATCCACAATGCCGATGAATTTGTTTACCCGCCGATGCCCGTCCAGGTCAGCCGCGCCGGTCATCCAGCTTTGATTTATCCCTGCATTCATGCAGGGCGAATTCATGCTCAAGCGGTAGTTGCCAATATCGGCGTTGACAAAAAGAGGGGTATTGGTGATATTGTTGATCCCGTTTGTAACTCCATCCCAGACGCCATCGGAATATCTGACACAGCAATAATTAACGCTCGTGTTCGCGCCTGAATCTCTAATCCGGATGTCCGGATAACCCCCGGAAGCGGAATTATAATAAACAATAGTATTGAACAACGTGACTCCATTCGTGCCAATAGTAACACCACCGGCCTCGTCGGCAGTAGTGGCGGTATTATACGCAATAGTACAATTTTCCGCCCGGGTGTTTATGGAGCTGATCAAGTCCAGGCCGCCCCCCCTGGTGGCGCTGTTACTGATAATGAGACAGGAACGCAGAACCAGATTGCTGCAAGTGGCGCTTTGCTGTTTCAGGCCTCCGCCGAAGTGGGTGGACGAGTTGAAGGAAATCACACAACGTTCAAACAACACATTGGTTGATGAGCTAGCATAGTGATTAATACCCCCACCTCCCAATCCTCCGGCTTTATTACGTGATATCAGACAACCGGTTATTTCGCCCCCTCCATATGACTCTAAGTAAATACCCCCGCCTCCCCATCCAGCCACGATGGTGTTGTCAACAATATCGCAGTTGCTGATTACCGTCGGATAAGAGATATACATACCGGCGCCGCTTCTATTATGGGTATAATTGTTGCTAATTATACAATTATTCACCTTGGTACTCGAAGAATTGATATAAATGCCGCCGCCGCCATATGTTGAATTGGTAACTCGATTAGCGCAGATCGTTGAATTTGCGATAACGCAATTACCGCCGGCCGCAGTATAAATCCCTGCTCCATATGCATTTTGGGCCGCATTTGAAGCTAAATTTCCGGAAATAATGCAATTCGTGATCGTTCCGGCATTCATATACACGCCGACACCACCCGATCCAAAACCATTGGTAATAGTAAGTCCCTCTATGACCGCCGCGGAATTGGACACCAAAAAGCACGGGACACTCTTATTGCCGTCTACTATGGTATTTTCCCGATCAATGCCGCCATTGTTCCAACTCCGAATCCGAAATGCGTTCGTAACCTCGATTCGATTGGTCAAAACATAATAACCGTTGGAAATGACTACGACATTCACGTTGCCGGTATTGGCCACAGCGACGGCATTGTAAATACTCGTGGCGGCCGTGTCCCAGCTCGTGTAAGGGGAAACCGGTGCGCCGGTTTCTTTGCCGGGCTCAACCACGTAATTCGTTGTTTGCGCGAGTCCAGTATTTAGACCCATCAAAAGCAGGGCAAGTCCAATACCGATTTTAACCGCAAATATTTTTTTAATATTTTTCATGGCTTTGGCTCAATCAGAATGCCGTTAAGCGCAAAGTACGGCAGTTTCATGTCAGGGTTCTTGAACTCGAAGTTCATTATTCCGTCGGTCAGCTCAACCTCAAAGCTGGGACGGTACGGATCATTTGCCTTAATCGGGCGGTTATCAACCACCTTCCGTCCTTCCACGTATATGTCCGGTGCATAGTGAGGATAGAGTGTATCCACCATGACCACGGTGACTTTATATTTGGCGTTGGGCAGTTTCGCCGCCCACGCACGGTCTTCCTTCCCACTGCAATAGTCGCGGATGAGATCGTCGCCTTTACCACGGTCGCCCGGCCACTTTGAATCATACTTGATCCAGCCGTAGCCCCGTTTGTCATTGAAAAAAGTGTCATTACGGATGGCATTAAAGTCCTTCATGATCGGGCCGGCGCCAAAGTCGAACCCGACAAGACCATTGGCCGCGAACTCAAACCGGACAATAGTTTCCTGCGGCTTGGAGCGGTTGCCGGCCCGGTCTTCGAGCACAAATGACAGGGTGGTATCGCCCTGGTCAAGACCTTCGACTAACGTTTGGAATGTTCCATCGGGCCATACGGCGATCCGCTTTTCCGGCCGGTCAGAATGAACCAGCAGAATAGACCCCCCATCTTCCATCCCGGACACCTTTCCTTCGACACACAGCCAATTCACACGGGTCGCGATCTTGCCGGGCACATTTACCGTAGCCGTAGGCGGCGGCGTATCCAGGATGATCTCCTTCTTCACCTCTGCCCGGGGATACTGGGCGGCAGTCAGAATAAGACCATACCGGCCATCTGCACATTTCGCGCCACTGCCATTCTTCCCGTCCCATTCAAGGCGGACCTCGGGCACGTTGCCGGTAAATTCACGCACGGTTTTGCCCTGGGCATCGGTAATCCGGGCGCTCCATGTTCCTTCCGTCACCTGGGCAACCGTCCGCCCGCGGACCGTCAACATATCTTTCCTTCCGTCGCCATTGGGCGAGAACACCGGCGGCTTTATCTCAACATCCCGAAAAGCCGCGGACGGAATCTTTGGAATTACACAGAAGCTTCGCAGCTGCATGGGCTGTGTGGCCACGACAAGACTGATACGGTCCGGCCCATCCGGCTCAAAGGCAATGTCCTTACCGGTGACAAGGTCCTGCACAGAGGCCACAGACGCGGGTTCAGCCTTGACTGTTATTTTGACTTGTCTTTCCTTCAAGTCGAATGCCCGGTTGATAACCGCCAGGTAGGTGCCGTAATCGGTCTTGTACTGGCGCACGACAATCTCCTTGTCCCGCGGCTGGACCGCATCGGCGAGGATCTCGGATGGCACCTCAGGCAGGGCAAGGTATGCGGCCGCAAAGTCCCGCGCGTATTGCGGGAAACCGCGTTGCAGGGGCTCGTGCATGTTGATCATAATGCGGGTGGGATCCACATTAGCCATTGATAACACTTCTTCCATCATACAAAAAGGTCCGGCGTGCTCAATGGCCGATGCGGCCGCGAGATTATAGCAGTTTCCAACAAAGAGCTCCTCGTTATACGGGAAGGCATTACCAATGGCCACTCCTTCGCCGGTTCGGAAGAAGTTAAGGAACTTCGGATTATCGGCGGTGTACTTGTAGTGAACCGGTGCCCAGTACACAATCCCCTTGTCGTTCGCGTACAGAGTCGGGTTGCACCCGACGCGGCGAGCTGAGTAAATACTGCCGGGCTCGCTCAGCATTTTAATCATGTCCATATCTTCAGGATAGACCAGGTGCGGCAGTTCGCCACTGCGTTTCGCGCCCCAGAATTCCTTCATGTCCTTGTACCGGCCGTAGATGATGTCCTCCATGGTGACTTTGCCTGCCAGTTCAGGCGCAATTCGTTCCCTGTAATAATGACGCGCCTGCGCGGGTTCAGCCTTCTGCTCCGCCGTCCATTTCTCGGGCGGCACGGTGAATTCCGGGACCAACAGGATGCTTGTGCCCGGCACGTAAATCTTGTCCTGCATGGGCAAGCCGGAATACCGGAGTCTGGCACAGGAGAACGGATGGTCGTCATCGCTGTGCCAGGGAAAGTAGTAGAGCTTAAGGTCCGGCCGGATTGCCTGCAGACGGTCGCGCAAGGCCAACAGGAATTCGCGCTCCTTGGCGTACCACCACTGGTAATACTCGGTCTTTTTGTTGGCGGCCAGCCATTCCCGCTTCTGGGCGGAGTCCGCGCCTTCGGCACGAATGCCGGTCTCTGTTTCAAACCGTTTCATGGCGTAGTCGCTGAAGCTCGGCATGAACGGCAACCCATAGTGTTTGAATAGCATCAGGCCGGAGAAAGATGGATCGCTGAACTGTGACGAGAATACATTATCCAGCATTGTCCAGACAGCTTGGAGTGTTTCCGGATGCACGATGTCCGGGATATAGCCCTTGACTTGGGAATTAGCGGCGCCGCGGAAATCACTGCAGCCATCGGCATCAACAACCCGCGCTTCTTCGGGGACGGCAATACTTTGAAAAATATCCCGTTCGATCATCAGGCGGGGCAGGATGTTCACGCCCAGTCCTTCGGCCCGGTTCACCGTTAATAGCGGCGCCGTGACGTCGTCAACCCAGGCCCTGCTCGACATGTTCGGAGCTATCGCCGTCATGCCGTAGAAACGTGCAGTGTACAAACGCTGGTGCGCCCTGACCTCTTTTTCTTTTTCATCGAATCGGCCGCCCGCAGACTCCGAAGTTTCGATCAACTCGCGCCGGCCAAGTTCCAGCGGCGGCCGGTTGACCTGCAGGAAAAGCGCCGGCACATTTGGAACCTCGTACAGTTTTATGGTGCGGACGGCGGCCCCGCCGGCCAGCGCATCCATGCTTGGACCAACGCTCTGCGCGAAAACCCAGAAGCCTTTAGCCGTGTCGCCGGCCTTCTGCCAGAATGGGCCCCCAAGTTCAAATGTCTTTTCACCGAGATAGAAAAGCGAATACCATTTCCGGTACTTGCCGCTGAGCGGATAATCCACATATTCGGAATTGACGGTGCGCGTCCAGTGGTCGCCGAGCGTCCGGCCGGTATGGAATCCCCAATCTCCCATGCTGGACAAGAATTTGCCGGTGTTGAAAATGCCAATCGTCCGGCCGATATCTTCGGGATATTCAACAACCAGCAGGTAGGACTTGCCGGGAGACAGTCCTTCCCTGTTCAACTTGTAACCGAACCAGCCCCAGCCTTGGGCAACCCGGCATGGCTGGCCGAGGACCGTATCCACTTTGCTGAATGTCGGATTTGGTTCGCGATATATATTTTTCCATTCTTCCTGGGGCACGCCGCCGGAACCTTTGGCACCCATCCCGCGCCCGCCCTCGATAAAGGGATGCGGATCGGCAGGATCATAGCACTTCACTTCGTCCAGGAGCTTCAGATTCCCGAACAGATCGTCAACGTATTCATTAGTGCTGGCCAGCAACGGCAGTATGCCATAGTCTTTAATCCGGTTCTTGAATGTAAAATACTTTTCGGCGCGGACCAGAGTCTGATCGCCGCGGTGCAATGAGGCCTTGACCCGAAAGAGGTTGGCGCCGGTTTCATACCTGGCCTTGAACAGCCGCTCGCGCAGAGCGGGATCAAAAGCCACTTTAACCACGGCCGATGCACCCGCTTTCACCGTCACTTCATTGGTCAGAGTATATGACCTGAACCAGTAATCGAGCACCTCGCATTCCAGGGTGCCGGCCAGATCATTGGTACCGGAATTCTTCACCGTCACCGGGATCAACAGCGGATCCACCGCCGAGGCCGGATCAAGGTTTGAGCATGCGCCGATGGTCAGGGCCGTTTCCGCCCCGGCGGCATTCGTCCATGGCAAAATCGCCGCAATCAAAACGAGCGCTGCAACCAGCGCCGATACCTGTCGTTGTTGAGTGAACATTTTTTCCTCCTTCTCGTCGCTTTGTTTCCTTTCCCATCCTGCACGGTGGCGGAGACTTTTTAACACCCGTTTTCAGAGAGCTGTTTTGGACAAGAGTGATCCGTCGCCATATTTTCAACCACTCGGCTCAATTTGATTCAGTGAAAACTAAAAACAGCTCCCTCATTAATGCGCTCATATGCGCCGGTGTCCGACGACCAGCACGCCTGATCTTTGTGTTTTACATCAGGTTATTTCTTGCAAACAAGGCGCAACGACTTTTCGT
>VSJD01000313.1 GCA_008636095.1 Kiritimatiellota bacterium
GCTATCCTGGGCGGCGCATGGTCGCCCTTCTGGCATGATGCGATTGATCTTTTCGGCATGGAGCAGTTATACCTGAAGATGTATGACGAACCGACGCTGGTGGATGCCGTGTTGACGCGGATTGTGGACTATTACCTGGCCGTTAGTCGGGCGATCTTTGATGCCGCCGGCCGTTCCATCGATATTTTTTTTGTGGGTAATGATTTTGGCGGTCAGACGGGACCACTGCTGAGCGAGAAACTCTTTCGGCGCTTTCTATTGCCCCAATTGCGCCGGCTGGTTGAATTTGGGCATGCCTATCGGTTGAAGGTGATGCTCCATTGTTGCGGTGGCTTTGCCCCCCTGATTCCGGCCATGATTGAAATCGGCGTGGACGGCCTGCATGCCGTCCAACCGTCCTGCCGAGACATGGATTTAGCCAGCTTGAAGGCCGAATTCGGGCGCAAGATTCTATTTAATGGCTGTATTGACTCCCATCATGTCCTGATCAAGGGTGACCTGGAAACCGTGCGTCGCGAGACAACGCGCGTGGTCAAGTTAATGATGCCCGGCGGCGGTTTCATTGCCGGCGCCAGTCATGACTCCATCCTGGAAGAGACACCGGTCGAAAACGTGGCAGCCATGTTCGACACGATTCAAGAAGTCGGCGTCTATCGCTGAGCGGTGCTGGTCAAAAATGACGAAAGGGACAATCAATCAGGACAGCAATGACGACAAGAGATCTGACTACTGCTGGTCGCCGTCGGTTGTCTTTTGAATCCTTTCCCAACCCGGAGCATACCATGAGCGCGGGTTTCATCCCGAAACACGACGGCTATAAATAGTTGCTTTCAATCCAAGCGCTGGCAACTCGGTCTATGACACAAGTCCGGGACCTTTTCGATCTGGATCTCTTGCTGAGCTCCGGTGCGGTAATACCCGCCAACGAAACCGCATCCATTCCGGCCGACCTGCTCCAGGAAGCTGAACAACGGTGTCTGGCGATGCGGTTTGGGGATTTCAAGAGCCAGGTCTTGTCGTATCTTGCCCCGGACCATCAGGTCGCTTATGATGATCCCGAGGTATGGGACCATATGGTTCTGCGCGTAACGGAAGCCTTGCGAGGCCAACGATGAAAACGATTGACGCCCTTACCCGGCTCGCAGAATTGTGCGCACCGGTATTCACGACCAACGACGCTGCCGCGGCGCTCCAATTAACGCGGCCACACGCCAGCAAGACCTTGGCGCGTCTGGCGATGGCAAGGCAGGTGTTGCGGCTCCGGCGCGGCTACTGGGGTTTCCCGGACAAGATTGATCCCTTGATGCTGCCGGCTATACTGACGGCGCCCGCGCCCGGCTACATTTCCCTCCAGAGTGCTCTCTATTCGTACGGCATGATTTCCCAAGTGCCCAAGCGAATCTATGCAGTATCGTCGGCGCGGACCCAAACGTTCAGCACGTCATTGGGAGCTATATCCGTGCACCATGTGAAGCCTTCCTTCTTCGGAGGATTTGAAGTGAATGTCCGCACCGGCATTGCCATGGCCACGCCGGAAAAAGCGCTTGTGGACTTCCTCTATCTCGGTCCCGCACGCTCCCGGCTTTTTGCCGCTCTACCTGAACTGGAATTACCAAAAGGTTTTCGGCGCCCCCTTGCCTTCAAATTCACCCGTCTCATTGACTCCTCCTGCCGTCGCAAAGTTGTCTCAGAGCGCTTGGATGAACTGCTAAACAGCAAGCGGAGTAACTAATTAAAGCAATCCGGACCCAGCCTATTTCTGCGCCTGTGCCTTTGGCATTGTATCCGGCGCTTTCGGGGGCGGCAGGGCAATCTTCAGGTGTAATTCGCGGAGTTGTTTTTCGGTCACGCCGGAAGGTGCGTCCATCATCAGGTCCTGGGCCTTCTGATTCATCGGGAAGGCAATGACTTCGCGGATGTTCTGTTCGTTGGCCAGCAGCATGACGATGCGATCAATACCCGGGGCAATGCCGCCGTGCGGGGGCGCGCCCAGTTGGAAGGCGTTGATTATCCCCGAAAACCGCTCGTCCACGGCCTGTTTATCATACCCGGCCAGCGCAAAGGCCCGGTACATGATTTCGGGATTGTGATTCCGGATCGCACCGCTGGAGAGTTCCACGCCGTTGCAGACAATGTCATACTGATAAGCCCGGATCTGGAGCGGGTCCTGTTCTTGCAGGGCTTGCATGCCGCCTTGCGGCATCGAAAAGGGATTGTGCGAGAAAACGATCTGCCCGGTTTCCTCGTCGCGCTCGAACATTGGGAAATCGGTGATCCAGCAGAACCGGAAAACCTGGTCGTCAATCAACTTCAGGTCCTGCCCTAATTTCGTGCGCAAGTCGGCCGTGATGCGGTTGACGTCGCGCGGTCGGTCGCATACGAAGAACACCACGTCGCCGGTTTTAACCCCGCATTCTTTTGCAATAGTCCCCAACTGCCCGGGTGTCAGGAATTTGGCGATGGGCCCCTTGATAGCGGCATCGGTCCAAACCAGGTAAGCCAGGCCTTTGGCGCCCAGGGTCTTGGCATAGTCCGTCAGCTTGTCAAAGAAACTCCGCGGCTGGGAGGCGATACCGGCGACGGGCAGGGCCCGCACAATCCCGCCTTGTTCGACGACCGACCGGAAGGCATTGAATCCGGATTCCTTGAAAAGGCCGGTCAGGTCCCGCATTTCAATTGGGATGCGCAGGTCGGGTTTGTCGGTCCCGTATTTCAGCATGGCTTCCGCATAGGGAATGCGCGGAAACGGCGGCGCGTTAAACGGTTTCTTGGAAAACGTCCGGAAAACGTTGGCCAACACGTCTTCCACGACGGCAAAGACGTCATCCTGGGTCACGAACGACATTTCGATATCCAGTTGGTAAAATTCGCCGGGCGACCGGTCGGCGCGCGCGTCCTCATCCCGGAAACAGGGGGCAATCTGAAAGTAGCGGTCGAATCCGGCGACCATCAATAACTGCTTGAATTGCTGGGGGGCCTGGGGCAGGGCGTAGAACTGGCCGGGATGAACCCGGCTGGGCACCAGGTAGTCCCGCGCGCCCTCGGGAGAACTGCTGGTCAGGATCGGTGTTTGGAACTCCTGGAAGCCCAGTGCCTGCATGCGCTGGCGGATAAAGGCGATTACCCGGGCACGCTGAAGAATGTTGCGGTGAATCCGATCGCGGCGCAGATCCAGGTACCGGTAGCGCAGCCGCGTATCTTCCGGACCGTCCTCATCGGTGTCAATCTGGAGCGGGAGCTTGCTGCAGGGCGCTTCTAATGCTACGGCGTCGGCCACCAGCTCGATTTCCCCCGTGACCAGATTGGGGTTGACCGTGTCGGGCGAGCGCGCCACCACGGCGCCGGTTACGGTGATCACGCTTTCCAGGTGCAGGCGTTTGCACAGTTCGAAAAATTGGCGGTCGGGTTGAATAACCACCTGGGTCAGGCCGTAATGATCCCGCAGGTCAATAAACAGCAGTTGGCCATGGTCGCGTTTGCGAAAGACCCAGCCGGATAGACGGGCGGTTTTGGATATATCGGTGTGGCGTAATTCACCACAAGTGTGAGTGCGATAGGGATGCATGAAGAATTTATGATTTCCGATTTATGATTTCTGATTTTAGATTGCGGGTTGTGAACATTTGAAATTGGAAATTATGAATTATGCTACGAAATGGGGCGGCTTTTACTAAACGGAACGATCTATGCTTCAATCATTTAATCACTAAATCACTGAATTTCTTCTGGTTCGGTGTTGAAAATACCCATGGCACGGAATTTGTCATAGCGTTGGCGCAACAAGGTTTCCGCAGGGACGGCTTTCAGCTCGCGTAGATTGGCCAACAGGCGCTGTTTGAGCGTTGCGGCCATGGCCTTGGTGTCCGTGTGGGCGCCGCCCAGCGGTTCGGGAACGATCTCGTCCACCAAACCGGCTTTTAACAGGTCCTTGGAGGTCAGTTTGAGCGCCGTGGCCGCCTGGCTGGCGAACGCCCGGTCTTTCCACAGGATCGCGGCGCATCCCTCGGGCGAAATCACCGAGTAATAGGCGTGTTCCAGGATCAAGATACGGTCCCCGACGCCGATACCCAGCGCGCCGCCACTGCCGCCCTCGCCAATAACGGTGACGATGATCGGGACCGGCAGGAGAAACAATTCCCGGAGATTGACGGCAATCGCTTCGGCCACATGGCGCTCCTCGCCGCCCACACCGGGATAGGCGCCCGCCGTGTCAATCAGCGTCAGGATGGGACGGCCATGTTTGGCCGCCAGTTTCATCAGGCGCAAAGCCTTGCGATAACCTTCCGGATAGGTCATGCCGAAATTCCGTGCCACGTTGCTTTTGACGTCCCGCCCTTTCTGCGTGCCCAGGATCATGACCGGTTCATTATCAATCCGCGCGAATCCTCCGACCATGGCCTGGTCGTCGGCATAATGCCGGTCCCCGTGAAGCTCAATGAAATCCGTGCAGATGGCTTCCACATAATCCAAAGTATAAGGGCGCTGGGGATGGCGGGCCAGTTGGACTTCATCCCAGGGGGTCAAGTTCAGAAAGATATTGCGTTTGGTCTCGGCGATTTTTTTTTCCAGCTCCACCAGTTCCACCGAGACGTCAATATTTTGCGCCTCGCTGAACGCGCGGAGTTCCTGCAGTTTGTTTTCCAGCTCCACGATGGGCTTTTCGAATGCTAACGAATGATTGGCCATGCGCGGAAATCCGTATGGTTTTAAAAATTTGTAACTGCTTAGGTGCTCAAGAGAAAGAGATAACTACGAAATACGCGAAAATGGGAGAAGGCAATAAACTTTTTTGCGCCCCAAGTTCACCATCCATTTCGTGTATTTCGCGCATTTCGTAGTTAAAATTGATTTTAGATAGCTGAGTAATCACTGTTCGGTGATCACCACGCTGGTCCCGTTGGGGACCAGCAGGAACAGTTCTTCCACTTCGCTGTTCAACAGGCGGACGCATCCCGCGCTGGCCTGCCGACCGATCGTCTCCGGTTCCCACGTGCCGTGCAGGCCGTACCCACGCACAGCATCCGTGGCGCCCGTGGCCTGGAGCGACATCCAGCGTGTTCCCAGCACGTTTTCCTTGTCGCCGAAGGGGATCATCTTTCCGTCTGGCCGCCACCAGGGCGGCTGTTCGATCTTTTCGGCGATTACAAAGGTTCCCACCGGCGTCGTGCCGAATTTGCCCGTGCCGACACGGTAGCGTTTAAAAAACCGGTCATTGGCTTTCAACACCAGATCGTTCCGGCGCTTACTGATGGCCATGGTAAAAGTACCTTTAAAGACCCGTAAGCGGTCGCCTGGGTGCAGGACGGGACGTTGGAGTGCGTTGCTTTTTTTAATGAGGTCCACGGTGGTCTTGAATTTCCTGGCAATGCGCTCCAGGCTGTCGCCGGCTTTCACCACATATTCCTCTTTTTCCGGCATGGGGGCCTGTGACAGGATTAGCTCGATATTGATTTGTCCCAGCAGGGTCTCCAGGGATGCCGTCAGGGCCGGGTCCTTGGTTTGCGCCAGCAGGGCATATCCCTTTTGTCGGGCTTCCTCAAGGGACTTATTGCTCGCCAGTGCGCAAATCGCCTGGAAGCTCTGTTGCTGTGGAGTATGGGGCATCTGCTTGGGGACTGGCAGGGGGAGCGGTTGCGCGGCGCGGTTTCCATGTTTTTCCCACCAGGGGCGGCTGAGAACGACGGCGGCAACCCCGGCAACGACCAGCAGGATGATCAGTAAAAAGGGGGTCAGCCGTGGCCGGCCTGCGTTCTCCTGTATTAATATGTTTTTTAAGTCATTATCAGCCATAGTGAAATCCCCTGATGAAAAAACTAAAACCCATCTTGACCGCGTAAAAGTACAGTTAGCATAGTCCATGGCCCTATGATTGGCAAGCGCATTTCCCGGCGAAGTTGAAACAATCATTGATCGACTGACAAATTGAGGCTAAACTAAAGGCATAGGAATGAAGCCCATGTTGAATGCCTTCATGGATGTCATCTTTCCGCGGACCTGTACCGGGTGCGGGTGCGAGGTCGGTGGGCCTTGCGGGTATCTGTGCTGGGACTGCCTGACGCGGTTGGAATGGATTCATCCGCCCTTTTGCCAGATTTGCGGGGATCCGCTGGAGGGCGAGGTGTCGCTTCCAGTTGTCTGTGCGGGGTGTACGGCCCGACTACCTGCCTTTGAAAGGGCCCGGTCGGTCGCGCGGTTCCGGGGCGTTTTGCGGACGATCTTGCATGATTTTAAATATCGGGGGGCCACCTGGCTGAGCCGCGACTTAGCGACTCTCCTGCGGGCCTGCTATGAAATCTACTTTGCCAGGGCCGGCCTGGATACCGTAACCTATGTGCCCCTGTATCCTGCGCGCGAGCGGGAACGTTCCTATAACCAGGCGCTTCTACTGGCACAGGGACTGGCCGCCGTCTGCCCGTCCCTGGTCTTGCGCGCGTGTTTGCGCCGTGTCCGGCCTACGCCGTCGCAAACTCATTTGACAGCCGGTGAGCGACTTGCTAACGTAAAAGCCATGTTTTCAATCCAGGCGCCCAAAGACACGCTGGGGCGGCGTATCCTCCTGGTTGATGACGTCATGACCACCGGGGCGACGGTCAGTGAATGCGCCCGTATGCTCAAACAGGCCGGTGCGGCCCTGGTTGGCGTATTGACCGTGGGGCGCGGGTAGGGCGGAAGCAAGAGGTCAGAGATCAGCGGTCAGAGGTCAGCCTGCCCGCCATAGTGCTTGGGCGACGGCGGAAGGTCAGAAGTCAGAAATCAGCAATCAGCCACGTCGCCGCAAAGCGGCAAGTGGTCACTTGGCGCCAAAGGTGCCGACGTGACAATCCGAAATCCAAAATTAGAATAATCCGCAATCCGAAATCGAAACAACCATGCGCTTATTTGACCGAAAAAAATATACCTCGATCAAAGTCCGGAGAAAGGATTTACCCAGCGGCTTATGGGTCAAATGCCCGGACTGCAATGAGATTGTCTATAAACATGAGATCGAGGAGGGCAAGGGGGTTTGCCCGAAGTGCGCGTTTCACTTTCAGATTTCCTCGCAGGAACGGCTGGCGCTGTTGATTAACGCGGGCACGTTCCAGGAATGGGATGCTGACCTGGCCAGTGCGGATCCTCTGCAATTCACCGGCCAGGTTTCCTATGCGGCCAAACTGGTTGAAAATCGAAAGAAAAGCGCACTTAAAGATGCGGTGCTGTGCGGCCAGGGCCAGATGGGACCGTTCACCGTGGCGCTGGGCATCATGAATTTTAATTTTTTAGGCGGCAGTATGGGGTCCGTGGTGGGCGAAAAAGTCACCCGGCTGTTTGAACGGGCGACTGTGGCCCGTTTACCGGTCATAATCGTCGTTGCCACGGGTGGTGCCCGGATGTACGAGGGGCTTTTCAGTCTCATGCAGATGGCCAAAACCAGCGCCGCCGTGGCGCGCCACGGACAGGCGGGCTTGTCCTTTATTTCGGTGCTGACGCACCCCTCCACGGCCGGGGTCATGGCGAGTTTTGCCACGCTGGGCGACATCATCATGGCCGAGCCGAAGGCCCTGATTGGGTTCGCGGGCCCGCGGGTCATCAAGGAAACGACGCGGGAAGATATTCCCAAGGGATTTCAGCGGTCCGAGTTTGTGCTCAAGCATGGGCTCATTGATATGATCGTGCATCGTAAGGACATGACCAGCACCCTGATCAGTCTCCTGGGGTATATGACGCCATCAGTGGAAGCAAAAGCAAACATTCAACACGAACATCGAACGTTGAATTAAGATCAATCATTGGGTGTTCGAACCGCTATAGCGGCGGATAAGTAGGCACCTGCCTAAGATGAGTTGGCCGTTCCGCCGTCGCTAAAGCTATGGCGGACAAGTCGGCATTTGCTTCGGTTTTATCGTTCGGTATTGGGCGTTCGATGTTCGATGTTGGATGTTTGCTTCTTCCCATAATTCATAGTATGACAATCTTGACCGAATCCCTCTCCCGTCTGTACCGTCTGCATGCCGCCGGCATCAAATTCGGCCTGGAAACCGAACGCGCACTCTTGGAGCGGCTAGGGCATCCGGAGCAGGGTCTTGGGATCATTCATGTGGCGGGTACCAACGGTAAGGGCTCGGTCTGCAGTATGCTGGAAGCGGTTTTGCGCCGTTCCGGCCTGAAAACCGGACTCTATACCTCCCCGCATCTGATCCGATTTAACGAGCGGATTAGGATTAACGGGCGATGCATCTCGGACGAAACACTGGCCGCTCTCATTCCCCGGGTGGATGAGCATGCACGGGGTGCGGCGGCCCGGCCGGGAGGACAGGAAGTCACCTTTTTTGAGTTCGCCACTGCCCTGGCCTTTGAGTGTTTTAAACAGGAACACGTGGATATCGTCGTGCTGGAAACAGGCATGGGGGGACGGCTCGACGCCACGAATGTCATCACCCCTCTGATTTCCGTGATTACCGGCGTCAGTCTGGAACATACCGACTATTTGGGCAAGGACCTCCCCAGCATTGCGACGGAGAAGGGGGGCATTATCAAACCGGGTCGGCCAGTGGTCATTGGTCCGCTGGCTGAGGAAACCCTGCCGATAATCCAACGGTTGGCGCAGGAGCGACAGGCGCGCCTGATACAGGCCCGGGATATCGTTGCGGTTAAGCGCAAATCGCAAAATCTGGATGGACAGCAGGTTAGCATTGAATCGGATAGTACATCGTATGGAAGTTTACGTTGTCCGCTGATTGGCAGGCATCAGCTTGAAAATATGGGGATTGCCGTGGCCGTCCTGGAAGTCCTGCGGGATGAATGCGGCCTGAGGGTGGTGCCCCGGGCCGTGAAAGAAGGCCTGGAGATGGTCCGGTGGCCGGGCCGCTGTCAGGTGCTGTCGAAAGAACCTGTGACGATCCTGGATGGCGCCCATAATCCCGAAGGGGCGCATATATTGAATCAGGTACTGCATGAATTAGTCAAGGGCCAGCCGGTGGGCCTGGTGGCGGGCCTGTGCGCGGACAAAGATCTCGATGGGTTTTTACGGGCGTTGGCGGACAGGATTCGGCGGGTCTGGGCCGTGCCGCTCAGGACCGAGCGCAGTCTGCCGTCCGCGGCCATGGCCGCCCAGGCGAAAGTCGTGGGCTGTCCGGTGACGACCTCTTCCGTGCCGGATGCCTTGCGTGAAGCAACCGCTTGGGCCGCGGCCAATCGCGGCGCGGTGTGCATTGCGGGATCTCTTTATCTGGCCGGTGAAGTGCTGGAATTAAGCGGGCAGACGGAAAGCCTCTTTGATTGAGGTGACTACTTAGCGGAGACTATGATGGATGTGTAAGAGAGAACTACGAAATACGCGAAAGGCGCGAAAACATGAGTGGTAGACAGGCTGAAGGCTGCAGGTTACAGATTGTTAGGTAAGCCGTTGAACCGTTAACCTCTGGACTTATGTAGCAATTCCCTTTCGTGTATTTCGCGCATTTCGTAGTTAAAAGTGATTTCAGATAGCTGAGCAGTTACGATTTTTCTTTATCAAACCGTGGCGCGCGATTATCTTACCCGTCGAGACCTGAAGCCGGGGTGGCGAAATGGCAGACGCACTGGACTCTCCGCCTGTGGCGGATCCGCCTTCGGCGGAAAAATCACAATTAAAATTGGTCTGCCGTATGAATCTTGATGATTTGCAGTCGGCCGTGGGCGTATATGTTCTGCTTGGAAGCGGGGGTACGTACATGTACAAAGGCAGCGCCCATGATCTTCGTAAGCGCGTGGCCGATCATATGCAAGGTCGGGTTGCGCGAACACGGACTCGGCGGCCGCTCATGTTGATTCATGTTGAATACATTACCGATTATACCGATGCAAGGAGGCGGGAAAACTGGCTGAAATCTGGCCAGGGTCGGAAGTGGCTCAAGGAAAAATACGCCGGGGTGGCGAAATGGCAGACGCACTGGACTCAAAATCCAGCGGTGGCAACACCATGAGGGTTCAACTCCCTCCTCCGGCACCCCGCTTTCGTATGGCCTGAAAATGCGTTTAGATC